>CAZZVG010001037.1:0-3193 GCA_964657295.1 Iningainema sp.
CCAATTATTGTTTATACTGCCAGAGAGTTGAGTCGGGCAGAAGATACTCAATTGCGGCGCATGGCGGAGACGATTATTGTCAAAGATGTACGTTCCCCAGAACGTTTGCTCGACGAAACGGCATTGTTCCTGCATCGCGTTCAAGCTAATTTACCCGTACCCAAACGGCAAATTCTCGAACAGTTACAATCGTCAGATCCTGTGTTGGTGGGGAAAAAAGTCTTGATTGTTGATGACGACGTGCGTAATATCTTCGCCCTCACCAGTCTGCTGGAACGTTATCAGATGCAGGTTTTGTATGCGGAAAATGGTAGCGATGGTATTGAAGTGTTGCAAAATAACCGCGATATTGATGCGGTGTTGATGGATATTATGATGCCTTCTCTGGATGGCTACGAAACCATGCGTCTGATTCGCCAAGACAATCAATTCAAATCTCTGCCGATTATCGCACTTACTGCCAAAGCCATGAGCGGCGATCGCGATAAGTGTATTGATGCTGGTGCTTCCGATTATATTGCTAAACCTGTAGATACTGAACAGTTGCTTTCTCTGTTACGTGTTTGGTTATATTTATAAGGCTATTCCCGAACCGCCACAAGGTTTCTACCTGGTGTATAAATCAGCATTGCTTACAGATGCAAAATCTAAAAGTTGCCACTATTCACCTCATAATTGACTAATAGGACTGATAGTGCTTTCAGTCCCTACTGCTCCCGACTTGCGGTAGGGATTTTGGAACCTGAAGAGATGAATTTAAATTTGTTTATATCCACGTAACTTATAAAAAATGTTTAATAACTGGAAAATTCGTACTAAGATAGGCGCAAGTTTTGCCACAGGGTTAACGCTTATATCTACTATTGGAATCACCGCCTACTACACAACAAATCGTCTGATTGAAAATACTAATTGGCAAAACCATACTTATATAGTAATAGGAAAATTGGATGATTTAATGTCTCAGTTAAAAGAGACGGAAACAGCACCACGTGGGTATATAATAACTGGAGATAAGAGTTATTTAGCACCCTACAAAACGGCTATTCCAGTTATTGCAGAAGATCTGAGAAATCTGAAATATCTCACAATAGACAACCCCAGACAACAGCGCAATATCGATGCTTTACAACCAATGGTTTCTCATAGATTAGCTATAGTTGATAACACAATTAGTATACGTGAAACTAAAGGATTTTCTGTAGCACAACAACTACTCATGACAAACGATGGTAAAAAAGTCATGTCTGAAATCCGTCAGCTTATTGGAGAAATGAAGTTAGAAGAGAAGAGATTATTAGAACAGCGAACAAGCCAGACTCAAGCAGCTAACAGTCAAGCTATTGATACTATTATCTTTGGTATTCCTCTAGCTTTTTTCCTCTTAACTTTAATTGCTATTTATCTCAATAGAAATATTTCTAAACCTCTACAAGAGATCTCAGAGGTAACAGAAAAGCTAGCAGCAGGAGACTTATCTGTCAATGCGTCTATCAACCAAAAACGTCAAGATGAAATTGGCGTATTGGCGCGGACATTTAACCAGATGATTGCCAATTTGCGCTCTGCAACTCTTAGAACTAATCAAGAAAATTGGCTCAAGTCTAACCAGGCTAAGTTTAGCCAGATGTTGCAAGGTCAGAGAAGTTTGGAAACAGTTTCCAGAATGATTCTCTCAGAGATCGCTCCGTTAGTTAACGCACAACAAGGCGCGTTCTACGTGATGGACTCTGTTGATGAACAGCCAACGCTGAAACTTATAGGTAGCTATGCATACCAGCAACGGAAGCATCTGTCTAACCAATTCCGCTTGGGAGAAGGAATAGTGGGACAAAGCGCCCTAGAAAAACAAAAAATTATCCTAACAGATGTACCAAGTGACTATATCCGCATCAGTTCTGGTTTGGGTGAAGCTAAGCCGCTAAATATTATCGTGTTGCCTGTACTGTTTGAAAACCAGGTGACAGGAGTGATTGAATTGGCATCATTTCAACCATTTAGCGAAATTCATCTGATATTCTTAGAGCAAGTGACTGAAATTATTGGTGTGATGCTGAATGCGATCGCATCTGATATCCGCACTCAGAAACTTCTTCAACAGTCTCAAGCTTTGACGCAACAACTACAAAGTCAGCAAGAAGAACTTCAGGAGGCGAATCAGACGTTACAAGCATCAGAAGAGATATTAATACAGCAGCAGCAAGAATTGCAGCAGTCCAACGAAGAATTAGAGCAGCTTAACGCCGAACTCGAAGAAAAGGCAGAGTTAATCACTGGACAAAAAAAAGAAGTCGAGAGGAAAAATCAGGAAATAGAACAGGCGAGACAATCATTAGAAGAAAAAGCCGAACAACTGGCACTATCGTCAAAATACAAGTCAGAGTTCCTGGCAAATATGTCGCACGAGTTGCGGACACCACTCAACAGCTTGTTAATCTTAGCAAAGCTGCTCACAGATAACCTCGAAGGGAACCTGAGTAAAAAACAAGTCGAATACAGCCGGACAATCTACTCATCAGGAAACGATTTGTTGGCATTAATCAATGACATTTTGGACTTGGCAAAAATTGAATCGGGAACGATGGCAATAGATGTAAGTCAGATGCAGTTTGGGGAATTGCGCGAACACTTGGAGGGCACATTCCGCCAAGTGGCAACAAGTAAAGGATTGGCATTCACAATCGAGTTAGATCCTGAGCTACCCGTTCGCATTGATACCGACACCAAACGCCTGCAACAAGTGTTGAAAAATCTCCTCTCCAACGCTTTTAAATTTACACAGGAGGGTGAAGTCCGCTTTTCTGTCTTTGTGGCAAATCAAGGATGGAGTCGAGATAATGTTCAATTAAATCGTGCCACAACTGTGATCGCCTTTGCCGTAAGCGATACAGGAATTGGCATTGCCAAAGACAAACAAAAGATCGTTTTCGAGGCGTTTCAACAAGCCGATGGCACCACCAGTCGCAAATATGGCGGCACAGGATTGGGTTTGTCCATCAGTCGAGAAATCGCACATCTCTTAGGCGGCGAAATTCAACTCACCAGTCATCTCAATCAAGGCAGCACCTTTACTTTATATTTGCCTTCATCAGAGGAAACAGGGACACAGATACACAGTGACAAATTCCCTCTCCACGCCACTCGCCTCAACGGAGGGAACCTCCGCACGGCGCTGGCTCCCCTCTCCCGCGCT
>CAZZVG010001038.1:0-3192 GCA_964657295.1 Iningainema sp.
AAGGGCGCTGGCTCCCCTTAAAAAGGGGGAGAATTTAAAAGCCACCTTTTTAAGGAGGTTGGGGGATCTCTTCTGCGTAAGTCCTATTAGCAAATGAGTCGTCAGCATCCATATGACATGCAAGGTTTAGACTGACGCTAAGAATCACTGAAAATAGCTAAATCTATAACTTAAGATAGTGGGAGAAAATCAACCCTAAACGTCACAGTCAAAAGGAAGACGTAAAAACGCCTTCGTCTCTTCCTGAAAGCATATAAATAAAATGTCATTTGAATCGAAAGTTAACATTCTACTGGTTGATGATTATCCGGAAAATTTACTCGCACTCGAAGCCATTTTAGACAGCCTTGAGCAAAATTTAGTGAGGGCTACATCAGGCGCCGAAGCTTTGCGCTGTTTGCTTAATCAAGATTTTGCAGTCATTCTGCTGGATGTGCAAATGCCAGACATGGATGGCTTTGAGACAGCAACACTTATTCGACAAAGAGAGCAATCACGTCATACACCAATTATTTTCCTGACAGCGTTTAGCAGTAGCGACAACATGGTGTTTAAAGGGTATTCCCTTGGCGCAGTGGACTATTTATTTAAGCCAATTAATGCCGACATATTAAAATATAAAGTAGCCGCGTTTGTTGATTTGTTTCAGAAAACTGCAGAGGTGAAGCGACAAGCAGTACAGCTGGCAGCGATGAATGCGGAACTTAAAAAACGCGAAGAGATGTTTCGATCTTTAAGTGCTTGCTCACCGGTGGGAATTTTCTTGACAGATATAGAAGGTAAATGTACTTATACTAATCCCCGCTATCAAGCTATTTGTGGGGTGACGCTGAAGGAAAGTTTAGGCAACAACTGGACGCAAAAGATTAATCCCGAAGACCAAGAACAGGTAAGTAGCGAGTGGTATGCTGCTTTTAGTCAAGGTCAGGAATACAAAGGTGAATTTCGGATAGTTCCTCAAGAAGGAACTGAGCGTTGGGTTGGCGTGTCATGTTCACCAATGTTAGAGCAACATCAAGTAACTGGTTATGTCGGCACATTGGAAGATATTACAAAGCGCAAACAATCGGAAGAAGAGCACATTAAGTTGATTTGCGAGCAAACCGCAAGACAAGAAGCGGAAACAGCAAATCGCCTTAAAGATGAGTTTTTAGCAACCCTTTCCCATGAACTTCGCACACCCTTAACTTCTATACTTGGCTGGGCGAAACTACTGCGTCAGCGAAAATTTGATGAAAAAGCAACCAGCAATGCTTTGGAAATAATTGAACGCAATGCGACTTTGCAGGCTAAACTAATCGAGGATATCTTAGATGTCTCGCGCATTATGCGTGGAAAACTCCATTTAAATCTCTGCCCAGTTAACTTAGTCTCTGTCATTTCAACAGTTGTTGATTCTGTACACCTGCAAACTGAGGCTAAAAACATTCAACTTGAGTATATTATCGAACAAGCAGCCGCAGAGGATGTAGATAATACCTCGTTCTATACATCCTCTCCTTTTGTTCTGTCTTCACCTTTTGTTGTCTCAGGGGATCTTAACCGCTTACAGCAAATTGTCTCGAATCTAGTCAGTAATGCGATTAAATTTACGCCCAGTGGCGGACGGATTGAAGTACGACTATCAGTCTTAAAAGAGGATTTAGCAATACAAGGACAAGGAGATGTGGCGACTTACTCAAACACAATCTCCATGTCTCCCACAGTCTCTTATGCTCAAATGACTTTCAGTGACACAGGTAGCGGTATCAGCCCAGATTTTCTGCCCTATGTTTTTGAGCGCTTTCGTCAAGCTGATGGCAGTATCACCAGAAACCAAGGTGGATTGGGGTTAGGGCTGGCGATTGTCCGTCATTTAGTCGAATTGCATCGCGGCAGCGTTTGGGTAGAGAGTCCTGGATTCCTACAAGGAGCAACTTTTACTGTAAAGCTGCCGCTTTTAAAAGCAAGGGCAAGTAGCAATGGTAAAGGTTGTAATTAACTCACACGACTAAGTCTGGAAATACGAATTGCACGGCAGAATGAACCAATCGATGATTTTGCACATTCAAACCTTTAGCTAGTGCAGGATTCGTTATCAGTGCTTCCATACCTAAGTTAGCTAACTGTAGCACATATGGTAAAGTACTGTTGTTAAGTGCCTGAGTTGAAGTCCAAGGCACTGCTCCTGGCATATTCGGGACTCCATAATGCACCACTCCCTCTTCAACGTACACAGGATTAGTATGAGATGTAGCGTGCAATGTTTCTATACAGCCACCTTGGTCAACCGCAACATCCACAATGACTGAACCAGGGCGCATTTGTTTGACTAAATCTCGTGAAACAAGGATGGGTGCTCTACGTCCTGGAATTAAAACTGCACCAATAAGTAAATCAGCTTCTTTAACTGTGGTTTCAATATGGGTGGAGTTACTGTAAAGTAGTTCAACTCTAGAGCCAAATAAGGTTTCCAGATAGGATAAGCGTTCAACGTTAACATCTAAAATCTGTACGGAAGCTCCCATACCTACAGCTATCTTAGCGGCTTCTGTGCCAACAACACCACCGCCTAAAATGACGACTTTACCTGGTTTAACTCCTGGCACACCACCTAAAAGAACTCCTCTACCACCAGAGGAACGTTCCAAGAACCTGGCACCAAATTGTACTGATAAGCGACCGGCAATAATGCTCATGGGTGTGAGCAAGGGTAATTTGTTAGTGCCTGATTGTTCCACTGTTTCGTAGGCGATCGCCGTTACGCCACAATCAATTAAATGCTCGGTCAATTTCCGATCCGCTGCCAGATGCAGATAAGTAAACAACATCTGTCCTTTCTGCAAAAATTTATACTCTGTACTCAGCGGCTCTTTAACTTTGATAATTAACTCTTGATTCCAAGCAACTTCTGGAGTGGAGACAATCTCCGCACCAGCACTTTTGTAGTCATCATCTGTGAATCCAGCACCATCACCCGCCTGAGTCTCTACAAAGATGGCATGACCGTTTTCTTTCAGTACTCTGACACTAGAAGGACTTAACCCAACCCGAAACTCCCGATCCTTTGTTTCTTTAGGAACGCCAATTTTCATTTATTGCCTCTAAATTCACTTTGCTTAGCTTTAGTTTGTCAGTATAATCTCTTATATTTTGAATCAAAAACTACGAATTTGACCGATTTTTCCAGGAAGGGCGATGGGGAGAGGGGGA
>CAZZVG010001039.1:0-3190 GCA_964657295.1 Iningainema sp.
TAAAGTCGCAGCCGGACCAACAGGTGTACGATTGGGTAGACGTTTTTGTAACGGAAAGTGCTGCGTACCTTCCCATGCTACATAGCCTATACCGCCACCTAAGAATATCCGTGTCCCAATGCCAACGAGTTGCAAATCGGGGTCGTTCAGTAAGGGAGACATGGCACCTGGGTTGGAGTAAACCGCATTACCCAAACGAGGTTGTAAAGGACCAAGGTATGTAAACAGCTGGCGATCGCCTCCATTCACTCCCACTATAAAATTTTGATACAGATTGCGCGGATTGAATAAATAAAATTGATTAATGGTTTCACGAGTGATTGTGGTTTCAAAAGTTGCTCTTGGGTAACAATCTGTAACTTGTCCTTGCGCTTTTACTTGTACAGGTTTACCTGCGATCAAATCTTCGATCACATGACCACCGCCACGTTCCCGGATTTCTTCCCCGTCCGTTTCTTCCATTGCACAACTAGCGCCTAAGTATAAGTCTACTGCTCCAAAACCAGAGTATGTCGGCACTCCATCCAACAAACAGCGACGAATTTTGATTGGTGGGTCAGTATGCCCCAGATTAATCATTGCACCACTTGATTCCATCGGTTCAAAAGTGCCTGTGGTGACAACATCAACTTCCTTAGCAGTTTTACTAACACCATTTTCTGCAACTCGTGCTTTTAACTCTTCAGCCGTCAACACCACTGCACGTTTGCTGCTAATTTTCTCATTGATTTCCGCAATTATACGCATAAAAAATATGGAATTATTAAACTAAGTAGGTCGGCTTAAATATTTATCGTTGGGAAAAGGCAAGGGGCAAGAGCCAAAAGGGTTTGAGTCTTCTTTACATTTCTTCAGCTGAATTTTCCAGAGATTCTGGTTGTGACTTTTCAGAGATGACGAGCAATTCAGTCTGTGTTGTTGAATGACCATCCCATCGATCCAAAATGTCTTTAATCAAGACTTCTTGCAACCAAATCTTAGCTACAACAGTCAGGGGTAGAGCTAAGAGCAATCCCAGAAAACCAAAGAAGGTGAAGAAAAATAACTGAGCGATTAAGGAGATAGCTGGGAGGAGTGACACTTGATGCGCCATGACAACTGGCGTAACCAGATTTCCTTCTGTTTGTTGAATGACAAAGTAAAGTGCCAAAACAGCGAGAGATTTCCAAGGAGCATCCAAAAGTGCGATCGCCATTGCTGGTATAACGCTAATTGTGGGACCTACGTTGGGAATCAAGTTCGTGAATCCCGCCAAAACCCCTAAAGCCAATGCCGATTGAACATGCAAAACTGACAAACCCACCATACTCATCGTTCCCACAAAACCCATTGCAATCAGAGCACCTGTAATCCATCCCTCCAATGACACCTCGCATTGATCCAATATTCCATCCACCCGGCGTCGATAAAAAGAGGGAAACAGGCGTATAAATACCTGACGATAATTCTGGGGGTTAGCTAGTAACATCCCTGTCCAAACTAATACCAGCAGAATCTTGAGCAAAACTTCTAAGGAACTGGAGAAAAAGGCGAAAGATCTGCCAACAGCACGATTGATTAAAGGTTGTGCTTGTTTGCTGAGGCTATTGATATCAGGTATATAGGGAGCAAGCTGAGGAGGGATACGAGCTTCTAACTGATCAAGCCAACCATTCAAGCGCTCTAAGCCTTTGGGAACGCGATAAGTGAGTTCTTGAAACTGAGCGGCAAAAGGCGGCACAATCAGCCAGAAAAAAGCCACTATGACTGCTATAAACAGGAGTACCGACAGGATAATGGCTAATCCGCGCTTCAAACCCAAACGTTGGAACTGTCGAGCCAAACGATTTAAAGTCGTGGCTAAGACAACTGCAGCAAACATCAGTAAAAGTACTTCCCGAATTTGCCACAGGATGTACATGGAAAGAATGATGACGATTAAACCGATCGATTTCCCTAAACTCAATCCCTGACTCCCGGCTCTTGGCGAGCGGCTATTTTCTCTTAATGCAGGTTAGCTGATTTTCGGAACTTCCGCCTAGATGCTGTTAGTTAACTTTCTATACAGTAAAGCGATCGCCAAGACTACAGTTGGTAACAAAACTATAATCAGAGCATTCGTCGTTGTTGCGGGAATATATAGGCTTGGACCCGTGTACTTAATTAAGAACGAAACAAGAGCCGAGAACAAAAATACTTTCAGAACAAATCCAATTTGATTTTCCATTGTAACTACCTCCTGGAGACTCCGACTTAGGGTTATTTTGTGTGGATAGTTTGGCACTATTTGTAATTGACATCCAACTTTTCTCTTCCGTGATTAATATAAAAACGAGCAGTCGTGTTTGTCGCAATTCTTCCTACATGAAATTTGACATATATACATAGTAGTGTTATATTATATTGCCGAAAATAGACAGAAGGTGTTTACAAGTACGGCAATACACATCTTTTTGTGGGGTAGGCACGAAAGTAGGCTCTAGTAAGTGGTTTATACAATAGTCTTATTGGGAATAAAAGAGAATAAGTTCTCGTAGAAATAATTATCATGCCTGTTGAAACTAATAAAAAACGTCCAATCAAACCGCCAAGAATGCGGCAGTTTGGTGGTAGCTTTTTGATTTTGTTGACTCTTCTTTTACTTCTTAACTTTATTGTTCCCAGCTTTTTCGGACCAAAATTGCCACAAGCACCCTATAGTGACTTTATCGCAGCTGTGGAAGCAGGTAAAGTCGATCAGGCGTTGGTGGGTAGCGATCGCATTGAGTATGTCCTCTAAACTCAAACTCCAGACGGCAAACCTGTAGAACAAATTTTTACCACCACACCAGTTGCAATTGACCTCGATCTACCGAAGATCCTGCGCGATACGGCTTAAGCCGTGGCCAAGGGCATCACAACGTCAAGTTTGCCGCACCACCACCAAACCAAAATGCTTGGATTAGCACTCTACTTAGCGGGACTTAAACAAAAATTAAGCCCAAATAAAGCCCAAACTGGCTTTATATGCGGCGAATACGTCACGATTATGGGTTAGCCAGTCAAAAAATCGAAAAGACATAGCTGTTTTAAAAGCCTCTAAAGCTTCAGTAAAAGTGTTCAAAGGAATAGATGCCCACCTTCGTCTTAAGCCCCCAGTCATCCGATGCCAAAGAATAAAAGTATAGGCGCAAAAAAACAAGATAAAATGCCGAAGTAGACTTCTTTTATC
>CAZZVG010001040.1:0-3189 GCA_964657295.1 Iningainema sp.
TAGTTATTTATAATGGACAGATTATTACCTCCAAAGGGGTTACGTTTTTTAATATTAATTATCTTGATCATAGGTATATTTTTTCGTTTTGCCAACCTCGAGCAAAAACTTTTTGATGGAGATGAATCCATTACCTCAGTTAGAGCCGCAGGATATACAACAGATGAAGTAAAAAACTCAATTCCTAGAGATACAATAATTACTCCCAAAGAAATCGAAAAATTTAGGATTGTTTCTAGAGAAACCAGCCTACTCGATACATTAAAAGTTACAGCACTTGGAGCACCTCAACATACACCGCTATATTTTGTATTAACTAGAATCTGGATGCAATGGTTTGGTAATTCTGCGGCAGCAATCAGAAGTTTTACCGTCTTCACCAGCCTATTTGTCTTTCCTGCTATTTATTGGCTGTGCATGGAACTCTTTAAATCTTCAACAGTTGCTTTGATCGCTATTGCTCTAGTTGCTGTATCGCCTGTCCATATAATTCATGCCCAGATTGCAAGACCTCGTACACTTTGGATATTGATGATCTTGTTATCAAGTACAGCTTTACTGCGGACAATAAGATTAAATAATAAGCCTAGTTGGGTGATTTACGGAGTCACTTTATCACTAACCATTTATACCTTTTTATTTTCCATTTTTGTAGCACTTGCACAGGGAATTTATGTCTTTATTAGAGATTTTTATTTTCAAATAAAAATCCTGAAATCTTATTTATTTACAGCAAGTCTTGTTCTTTTAAGTTTTGTACCTTGGCTCACTGTAATTATGACTCATCTAAATACAGCTAAAAAAATGACGAACTGGACAAACCAACCAGCGGCGTTTCCAGATTTATTAGGAGGCTGGTTAAAAAACTTATGCGATATATTTTTCTATTGGAATTTTAAATATGAAAAAACTTTATTGATTTCTGAGGAATCATTTGTTATTTATTTTGGGATAGCAATTTTATCTTTAATAATATATGCATTCTATTTTCTTTGGAGAAATACACCAACACAAGTTTGGTTATTTATTTTCACCTTAACTGGTGTAACAGCATTAGCAGTTGTCCTACCAGATTTAATTTTTGGAGGAAGACGATCAGCCTTAGATAGATATATGTTTCCTTGTACTTTAGGTGTTCAAGTTACAGTTGCTTATTTACTGGCTACTAAAATTTCATTAGCTTCAAGTACACTGCGTGTAAAATCATGGCAACTTGTCACAGTTCTACTTATTTCACTCGGTATTTTGTCTTGCACAATTAGTAGCCAAACGGAAAGTTGGAATGGTCAAGAGGACTTCATTATTCAGTCATCTCGGATCATTAACAAAGCAACTCACCCATTGATAATATCTGATGATGATATAGTTTTTGGATTAATGCCTTTAAACTACAGACTTGACAACCATGTCAGATTAATGCTGGTCACTCAACCAAATAAAGTAGCAATTCCTGATGGGTTTAGTGATATGTTTCTATTCTCTCCTTCCCAAGAATTACTGTCCTTTCTGCAAGAGAAACGAGAATCGCAGATTAAGCCTATTTACCAAAACTCCTACTTAAATATTTTCCTATGGAAAACTACATCTCCAATGACTCTTTGGAAACTTTAACAAGAAAAACGTTCTCCTTTCGGAACTCCCAAAACAGCAAAGAAGTCTGGTTCTCTGAAATCCTGGTTCTTAACCTGTGCTAAACTAAAATTGATGGTCCCAAAACAGGAACGATTGTGACTGCGCTGGCTCAGCCCAATTTTAGATAAGATTTGCCCACGGCAATAGTGACCATTAGAAAGACTAATTTTACCTTGTAGCCACTTTACTTATCACTTTTATCGGAGCGCAATAATGTCGAAGGAACAAAAGAGCAATAAAGAAGCGAAAAAACCAAAAAAAGATCCCGATCAAAAAAAGGAAAAAAAAGACCCAAAGAGACATAACGGTTAGTGAGCCATAGTCTATGTGGGGGTGCGAATCTTTCAAAGTCCCACTGCTATTTAGGATATAGGGCAAAGATCTATATAGGGGACTTGCAAAAAAATATTGCTCCAGTGCTGGGGTTGCATCCCTTTTTTCACTTTTGAATGAGTGACTTTTCGCGTTCGCGCAGCATCTCCCCTTGGGAGACGCGAAAAGTCACCCGAAGGGTTGCTTTATTTCCGCCGCGTTGTACTAGTGGAGTCGGAAATTATTACCTTACAGATTATATTATTGACAAAATACACTTTTTGTGATATCAGAAATTTAGCTTGATGGAAACGGTTTGAGCCAGCCAAGTTGCATAGCGGTATCAAGAGTAATTGCCGCTAACCCAAACCAGGAAACACTCTCCAAACCCAGCACGACAAAAGGCAAAACAGTGTTGGCACAAGCGAGTCGGACATCCACCTGGGCTAGTCCTCGGACTAAGCCAAAAGCAAACACTGCACCAGCTTTCAATTGCGGGTTTTTATCTTCCCGGATAATATAGCGGTAGGTGACACCGAACAGTGAGCCAGAGAAAGTGGCAATTCCAGCACTTACCCACCAGTGGAATGAGAGCGGATCGCTGTGCAGACTGTGGAGGGGCTGAAAATACTTTGCCAACACCAGGTGATTTAATAAAGTCGTGATGACAAAGGATAAAGTCAGGCATAGCCCCGCTAATATACCAGCTTTCAGAGATTCTAGGCGTTCTAGCATGAGATCGATAGACATTTTAAACTCTTTGAACAACCTCAAAGTATGATAGATAATGGAGTCGTTCTGAAATAAAGGAAATTTTATGGAAATTTTGACGCTAGGTTGGGTTTCGCTACTGGTAGTTTTTACCTGGTCAATTTCAATGGTAGTTTGGGGTCGTAACGGACTGTAGAAGAATCGTGGAAAATCCACTTGTAAATATTTTGGCATTGGCTGCTTTGGTGCTTCTGGTATCAGTCACTGGAGGCGTTGGTTTTTTGACGCTCACAGAATGGCGCGATCGCCGTCTTCGAGAACAAGAAAAACGCGACACCCGACGACGCAGCACCCCCTCTAAGCGCCGATAATGCATCTAGTGCCGCTACCTTGGAATTAAAAATTCTTCAAAGGGAAGTCAAGTAAAAGAGAAGTTGCTAGGGAGCCAGCGCCCTTAAGGCTGGTTTCCCACTCCAAATGCTCTTGAGCGCTTCTAGTTTCCTTTGAGTACAAAATATTGATTTACCTCAGATT
>CAZZVG010001041.1:0-3186 GCA_964657295.1 Iningainema sp.
TAGACTATGCATTGCTTCGGGTAGATGGAGTTCCTGGAGAAGAACAAATTGGAGAAAAGCCTGACCCAAATTCTCCACAGCGAGGCTGGATCAAGTTACCAACAGAGCCATATTATGAATTTTTACCTGATAGTCCACTATTAATAGTGCAACATCCCAATGCCCAGCCATTAAAATTAGCATTTGACACGGATGCTATTATTGGCATCAACGAAAATGGCACAATCGTTAAATACAAAACCAATACTGAGCCTGGTTCCTCTGGTTCGCCATGTTTCGACATTAACTGGAATTTAATAGCACTGCATCATAGCGGCGATCCCGACTGGAACCCCACATACAACGCTGGAACACCCTTCAGTGCTATCTGCTCACGCTTAGACAAGCAAGGTTTATTGGCAGATTTACGCAGTGGTAAACCAGTATAGTGAAGATTTTAGAGAATTTCAAGAAGCAATGTTGAGTGCTTGCACCTACCCGATAACCGCCCTGAGAATATATATCCTTAGTTACAGCGCAAAGAAAGTTAAGGAACTTCCAAATAAAAAATATCCAACCTCGTCGTAGGGTGCGCAATTGTGGAACACCGTAACGCACCACTATCCGGTGCGTTAGCGATACCGTAACGCACCCTACGGGATAATTTATTTTTTGGAGTTTCCTAAGTAAAAGGAGTAGTTTCCGGAAGCAAGCAAAACAAAAGTGTAGGTTATCAAATAGAGTTAACAGCCTTGAATTTCAATTTTGCTATGGAGTAGCCATCAATGAATCCTGGTAACATCCTTAGTTCTATCCTCGATGGTTATATTCTTGAAGAGATAGAGGCAGCTTTACTGGATGCTTTTCCCGACTCAGGAAAATTGGAAAGGATGCTGTTATATAAATTCAGCGTCAAGCTCGACGAGATTGCTCTTGGTGATAATTATACTGAAATTGTCTTTAATGTAGTAAAAGATTTTAAAAGTAGAAATAAGTTAGCAGAATTAATTGATAAGGCACGTCAAGAAAATGATGGCAACCCTAAGTTGCAGGAAGTAGCTAAAAAGATTAATGCTTTTACAAGCTTAATTAAGATACTTATCCCTTTGGAAAAAAACTGTATTAATCAAATGAAACAGGCTTATTTTGCCTGTTATCCAGAAAATTACGATCAAGATTTGGAGCATCCTACTGATACTCTCAAACAAATTTTAGCTAACCTGAATGATCTACCTCAAGGAAATGCTCCTGAAAGTCCTATTGTACAGTTTGTCGCTCGTTTTTTACAAGCAGAAATTCCTGAAGATGCTGCTAATAATTTACAGAAATGGGGTAAACAGAATGCGAATAACTTTTTAGCGTTATTGACTCAGATTCAAAATGATCGGGTAAGCATAAAAGAACAGGAGAAATTACCAACATACCTGATTATCTTACTAGATACTAGTAAACAACATCGAAACCAGCGTTATTTTGTTTCAGCTTGGTTTATTCCTGATGGTAGAAAAGATAAATTTGATTTTCGTACAGGCAAAGGTTATAAATGTTTAGAGATTCAAGAACAAGAAGAAGATACTTTTAAGCTAAAAGAAATTCCTAGTGTAGTAGAGGAATTTTTCAAGCAAATTAATACTAAATATATGACTGACTATTCTGATTTACCTATTATTATGTTCTTTTTACCTTTTAAGTTGTTAAATGAACCTGTCGATTCTTGGAGGATTGGAAAATTTCCACTGGGAAGTTTGTATGACGTAGTTATTCGTTCTTGTGGGCGGCTTAAAAATTATGGTTTTAGAGGTGTTTGGATTGACAAATGGCAAAGCTTACAACAAAATACCAATACTTTCATATCTCATGATTGTCAAAAGTTATTTTCAGAATTGAAAAAAATTGATACCATTGGATTAAAATCAGTGCTACCCCTAGATGAGAAAATTATTGAATATCTTGATAACACAGCAACACCAGTCGCAATTTGGTTAAGAGATGGGTACAAAAATATTAATTCTGAAGCTGAACTCGATGTACTCCTAGAATCTGTGATCGCAAGATTACCTGAAACCGTAACACAAAAACGTGCAGAGGCTGTTGATATTAAAGAAATCCATATTGGACATCATCTTTCTCTACTATGGGAAGACCCTTTTCTCTTGCCTACTCAAATTCAATATACAACACCATGACATCTTGGAAAATTTTTCAAGGAACTCCCGAAAAACCCCACAATGGAATTGAACGTCTCCCTGAACCTCCTAATTGGCGTAGATTTGACAAAGATGGTAACGTATGGGAATGGTGCGCGGACCATTGGCACGAAAATTACCAAGGAGCGCCAACAGACGGAAGTTTGTGGCAGCATAATAATGCTAATCAAAATCAAAATCCTGGGATAGGTTCAAGACTAAGTAATATGTGGAAAAATATTAGTAGACAAAAATATAATGATAATGAAAATTATGTCCGGCGGCTACGCGGTGGTTCGTGGTACGACAATCCTGCTGACTGTCGTTCTGCCAACCGCTACAGGTACAATCCCGGACTCGACATCAGCAACATCGGTTTTCGGGTAGTGTGTGGTGGTGCGGCGGCCAGGACTCAATAGCCTTTGATACTTTTGCCCTTTTACCCTTTACCCTTCTTTTATTTGCCCTTTGCAAGCGGAGCGATTAAAATTTTTTTGCGGTAAATTGCGTTTGTCAAATCTTCATTGACATTATTATATCACATTAATAATATACCACATAAAAATTTACATAGTTAAATAATTTAGAATAATTTTATTTTATCATCTTTTATCAAAAAATAAATGGAAGAATAAACAATTATCCAAAAGATATACGAACAGTAGCTTCAAATAGCACCTGTCGAAACAATTAGACGATGTTTTCGGTCAGCAGAGAATTCTAAGCAAGCTCTAATATCTTCCTCTGTCAACTCAGGGAAGTCATCTAAAATTTCTGCGTGAGACATTCCCGCCGCCAGCCAACCAAGAACGTCGTAGACCGTGATTCGCATCCGTCGAATGCAAGGTTTGCCACCGCGCTTGTCTGACTCAATTGTTATAATGTCACGATAACTCATAGTAGGACTGGGTTATACACTGTCCCTTCAAGTTTAGCCTGAACATTGCCAGAGGGCATCATTTAAGAAACAGAATTGACGACATTGTAAGGGCGGGGTTACCCCGCCCCTACGATATTGTGT
>CAZZVG010001042.1:0-3183 GCA_964657295.1 Iningainema sp.
CTTGCAGCCAACGCAACGGGCGTTGCAGAAAAGCCTCTGGAGACATGAGAATACATGGTATACCCAAATACATTGGCTGCAGCATATTCCCAATCAGACCCATGTCATGGAAAAGGGGCAGCCAACCTACTAAGATAGTTTTCTCCGTGTGCTGCATGCCCTGCTGGATAATTTTTTCGTTGTGCAGCAGGTTCTCATGACTCACCATTACCCCTTTCGGTGTTCCCGTGGAACCCGAAGTGTACTGGAGAAAGGCTAGGGTGCTTCCGTACAAGGGTGTTTCCTGCCATGACTCTGCCTGATTTTCGTCTATGTTGTCGGTCGCCAGACAAGGCAATGCAGCTAATTCTGGATTCTGGGCAATCCGACTCTTGATGTTAGGCAATAAAGCTTCAGTGGTGAGAATCACCTGAGCTTGAGCATCTGCGATGATCGCCTCTAGTCTGGACATCTTCTGATTAGCCCTAGGTGGGTAAGCAGGAACAGCAACAACCCCGGCATACAGACATCCGCAGAAGGCGGTAATAAATTCTAGACCTGATGGATATAGTAGTAAAGCTCGTTGTCCGCTTACCCCCATACTTTGGAGTTGAGCAGCGATCGCTTTTGAAATTCGATCCAATTCTCCATAACTTAGAGTATGTGATTCTCTCTCTCCATCTTGTAAAAAATTATAAGCTTTTTGCTCTCGCTGGTGTAGTGACCTGTTTCTTAATACATCTATTATAGTAAGCATGCTCTTATCTTTGACTGTAAAAATATTTAGTGAAAGGCGATCCGCACCCGCTACAAATGAAAGGGAAATTTTACTAATAACTTGGCATAACAACTACTGAAGAGTCAATAATGATTGAGCAGATAGAGGCAACTATGAATCGCCCATTGTGTATGATTATTATAATTTGTGGCTTTACTGTCTCATTGTTTGCCTGAACTAAGTAGGTAGGCAGGAAAAAACAGAAGTATGTAACGAAATGTAAACTTGCCCAAAACCCTCTTCCCTTCTGCCTTCTGCCCTCAGCATAGCTGCCTTGTCTCAACCATAAATTTTCACGCCCACCTACTTACCGTTGCTGTTAGCATGGGCATCAGGATTATTTAAACTAATGTATTGATTCTCATAGGAGTACTTTCAATTTGTGTAAGTAAGTCGGCGATAAAAAACCTAACTATGTAAAGAAAAGTAAAGTTAATAAAATTGCCTCGTAGTAAGCACTTCAGCGCTCAAGCGCTTACTACAAACTTTCATTTATTTATGCTGACTTACTTAACTATTGTTTTTCAACGTTCATAGCTTCCAGCACATTTTTATAAAAGTTAGCGATTATCTGTTGAGATTTAGATCTTGTATGCTCATTTATCTTGTGTAACTGCGTGGCGTTGTAGGCTCGAGAGTTGACTGATTCTTGTATTCTACGACACACAGCAAAGTCTTCTTCCATAAACTGATCGTAGTCCGCTTGTAAATTAGCTGTAAGGGGAAATAACTCTGCTTGAGTCGAGGTCTGACACATGAAAATTTCGATAATTGTACGTTTATAGTTAATTGGCTGAAACCGCCAAACTTCAACTCGCCAATTGTCTGCCATAATTGCCAGGTTGGGAAAAATATAAAAATCGTATCGCGTCTCTTCTGGCTTGTTTTTAAATCTGAATACAGATTTCCAATTACGACCAATCTGAGTAGCTTCGAAGTGATTTTGAACATCCACTCCCCATTGTTTAACTAAAGTTTGAGAGTGTACGAATGGGATGTGCGAGAAATCTAGATAGTTCTCAACAAGTATTTTCCAGTTAATTGGCTGGTCATAAGAGTAGCAAGCGACTTTTATCAGTTCGTGACCAAACTGGTTATATTCGTGAAAATGTTCTGGAATACCCGCGAGGAAATCGGTAAATGATTCCCCTTCTGGGCTTGGGGAAACAAAGATAAACCCACCCAAAGTATCTACTCGCCCTTTTAGTAGATAAATATTAGACTGATCTATGTCTAAAAACAATTGTGGCTGTTTAACTTCTGTAAGTTTACCTTCTAGGTTAAAGTTCCAGGAATGATATGGACAACGGATAAATTTACAGTTATCTTGTCCATCAAGAAGACGCGCTCCTCGATGCGGACAGACGTTGTGCATTGCTTGCAGCTTGCCATCAGGCTGACGAATAACAAAAATAGGTTCTTCTCCAATGGTGCAAGTGAGGTAATCACCTGGATTTGGTAAGTCTTTCTCCCAACCAACAAAATGCCAAGTGTTGCGCCATATAGTCTCCATTTCTTGTGCAAATACTTGGGGGTTAGAGTAATAATAACCTGGCAATCCTGGGTTTACCGACTGAACAAGGCTATTTCTATAAACCATTTCGCCAAAAAGTCCTTAATTTTTGAGAATTAACAGTTACTCAAATAAGTGTCGTATCCAAAGTTAGAAACAACTCTTTTTCTATCTATCTATTTAGTAACTCGAAATGTTTTTCCTTTACAAGGATAATATCACTATATTTTTTATTTGTCAATTTATTAATTTTAAAGGTAACTAGCAGATACTTATTACTTAACAATATATATTCTTGTAGATATAGATGCAGTTGTAACTCTTGTCGCAGAACCTTGATTCCTGTTTGATAGATTGCTTCGATACAATGGACAACGGGTGCAATTCCTTTCCAAGTCATATTGGTCGCCCAGTGTAGAGCAGCTTCATATGTATATATATAAGAATATATTCTTCGTTTTTCACAGATATATCTTTTGTTATAAAAAAGTTTCCCGCTTTAATTTATTATTGACAGAAAAAAAATGTAATGATAGTGTCAAAGTTAATGTAAATTACGTATTAATAGGAAATAAACTATATTAATTGAGTCTCATCTGTGATATAAGGTGTTCCAGAATAAAGTTATAATCAGCCAGGAGAGATAATTCTTTGGCATTTAGTATCAGTTTTGAATTACCTCTTCCGATCGCATTAACTGGACAGCTTCTCTCCTTCTCTCACAGAGTTTTAGGTAGAGCGAAGGGACAAAGCTACTTAAATACTTTGCAGTGAAAGTAAAATAAGTTTCACTACCTTCTTAAAAGAGGTTCAATCTTTCATTGGTTAACATATATTTCTGTCAATAGCCTTATCCGATAAGTAAGTCGGCGCGAAAAAACCAAACTATGTAAAGATAAATAAATACGTAGAA
>CAZZVG010001043.1:0-3182 GCA_964657295.1 Iningainema sp.
CAGAGTAAAACTATTCTGACAAACACCCCATAGATTACAAACGACCAGCCACCTAGTGCATACAGTAAAACTCCTAACGGGAGTTGCAGCAGTAGGAAGTAGCGATCAAGCCAAGAGTAAAACGGATCGCGTGCCAAGTTGGGAGCATATTTACGATACGTCTCGGTAGCAAAAAATTCAGCGCGAGGGTAAAGAATCCAAAGGATGTGGCTCCACCAGAAACCACGACGGGCAGAGTAAGGATCTTTGTCTACATCTTCGGTAAAAGCATGGTGTAAACGATGTCCCGCCACCCAAAAGATTGGACCACCTTGCAAGGCTAATGAGCCTAAAAGCGCAAAGGTATACTCTAATGCTAGAGGGACTTGAAAACTACGGTGCGTCAGTAAGCGATGATAGCCTAAACAAATACCGATGCTGCCCAGCAACCAATGGAGTGCGATCGCCACACCCAGTGCTGACCAGGAAAAATACCAGGGAGCAAGCAGGGAAAGAGCATGAACGGTACCAAAGAAGGCTACATTTGTCTTACTCAATACGAGTGATTTGCTACCCGTTGGAGCAGGGCTAGGTGATTGAATTATCACAAATCTTCCTTAAAAATGCTTGAGTGTTTGTATTTAGATCAACCCTGTATAAAGTCAGCTAGCTGATTAGAGGAATGCCCCAAATCTGCCTCGGCGAGGAGTATCTTGGTTTCTGCACCAACTCTGCCAAAGTCAGGCTCTAGCCCTAATGCCATCTCAATAAGATACATCCATGTGCCTTCTTCAGGTTTGTAGCTGCGTACAATTCCTTCTCCGCCAATAAAGCTCACCCATTGGCTATTGCGAAACTTAGGCACCCTCATCAAGGCTGCAATCATGCTTTCGACTCCTCAATTCATATTTGCTACTTTTTATTTTCTTACAAAGAAATCAAACATGTTTTCTATCTTTTTAAGTAAAGATGTCAAATATCATCTGTAACTTTTGAATGTTTTAGGTTCAATTCATACAAGTTATACATAATTTAAACGTTTATTCAAACATGACCTTTGACAGTAGTATGTCAAGCGGCGTTGCCACAAAGCGAGCGTCTCTAAACCCTGTATTGAGTTATGATGGCAAAAGGTAGGTGAGTAGACGCTTATCTGTCTTCAAAGCTACTCAATAACCTTAAATCGTTATTCTGTTCTATAGTCGAACCGTATAGTTCAGAGAATCTTCTAAAAAGCCACATTGTTTCGTGATTTGAAACCCTATTTAAATTGACTAAACGGTCTATATTTCTTCCTGCGAGTCTACGTAAATAGGGAAAATCTTCATAAAGTGTCAAACAAGAGGCAAAATGCAGAATGATTTGCAATACTGGCTTGGGCCACTTTAAGTCAGTGTAAATATCTATAAAAAACTTGTGCGTGTTACTGCTTAAAGGAACAACATTAAATATTACAGTTATTTTTTTATTATTATAAACTGGAAGACTAAGTTCAATAGTAAAAGGACTATGCAAGATTAATTGCACTTCGACTATTGGTTGCCTCCAAATTCTGAGAACATTAATTGGTAGAGCTAAGATTGTTTGAAATTTTAGCTCTCCCCCATTGGCTGTAACCTGAAAATGACTGACGGCAATAACTTTTAAACTATTTAGACTAAAACCGTGAACAGTTTCTAAATGTTTTAAGTTTAATAAATGATAGATTTGGCAGAGATAGGGAAAGGGCAGAATATATGCTTGACAGATCATATGTTGCTCTTGTAACTCAAACATTCTGGCTTTCGCTGTACATAGATATGCTTCCAGGCGCTCATAATTTAAATAAGTTTGGTAGCTTTGAATGGCTGTATCATCATTGTTCAAGTTTTTCTCTGGTTTCAAAAACAGCCAACTCGCAAAGAAGAAAGAGGCTGTAAAAATATTTATAACTTCCACGGGAGATAAATAGCCGTCAGCAAATGCAGTCACACCTCTATCGGTAACTCCGAAAAGCCAGGATGGAATACCTAATATCCAAATACTATTTTTAATTTTATCCAATAAAAGAGAAACGTCTACAGTTTGACTATTTTTACTCGATTCACAGCGATTGTTTTGCAAAATATCAGTAGGCATAGCAGTTCAATAAATTAAATTTTACTTACTTTTTGAGCAGTCTTCTGTTTCTGGAAAAACAAACTTGCATTTGCCTATGTAGTTGGGATCACAGTCCAGCCTTCCCGTAGTAGTTTTTGATAGGTTGCCCAGCCCTTAGAACCTCCTGGTATAACGTAATCTGGAATAGCTTGCGGAAAAGATTTATAGGATTGCCATGGTTGGTTAGGCGCGGTTCTTAAGTGCAAGAGTTTTTGTCCATCGCTACCCAGTATCGGGAGCCAACACATTTGTTCAGACATTAATTGAACTCCTTGATATAACTAATTACAATGCTTTAAAAAGTATTAAGTACGACACAAAAAAGCAAACTAAATTTATGTAAAGGCTGGTAGTTGCGCTGACCTCGCCCTAAATATCAGCGCTGAAGCGCAACTACAAACCTTTATTTATTTGTGCCAACCTACTTAACTGTTAGCCGATATTGCTAACTTTGCTTAAGTCATAATCTAGTAAGACTTTTAACAAAATAGCTATAGAGTTAAGTACACCTATTCAAACAGCCTTTAATTACAAAAAATTATTATTAATTCTCTAAAAATTAAAACTTATTCTCAATAGATATACAGACTCTTACAAATTCTTATTCTTCATATGTGTGAAAATTTTTACCAGGCTCTCGGTTGGGGTTTTTCTCATATCTTTAGGACAAAAATCAGAGCAATTGATTGCGTCTTCAGTGACAGCAGAAGCAGGATGCACTGTACATTTGAGATAATTGTTGTCTGTCAAAAAATGACACCCCGAACATGGAATTTGATGCCTGCGCTTCACGTAAGTCATGCTATCGCGTACAGATGTCCAGATAGTCCACAAAAAAAGTCTCACAACCACCCAAGCAGTTATAAAACAAACAAACGTTAACGCAGGTTGTAAGGCTTGAATCAGAATATGCAGTGCTTGGAACATAAGATTGAAATTGCAATAATCCTTCTTCGCAGACAAATTTGGTTTACTGAGTGTACAATCAACAATAGATGTGTATACTGGTATCTGCAAAGTACTATTACAGGGATTCGGGCCTGAGATCTAAGCCTCTACAGTAA
>CAZZVG010001044.1:0-3178 GCA_964657295.1 Iningainema sp.
TCCCTCTATGAAGCTTTTTTAAGTTCTAGAAAGATGTCGTAACGTGTACTTCGACTATCGCTAACAGCAGTTGTTAACCCAATTGAACGTAGTGTTTCTAACAAAGTTTCTTGAGTGGGGAACATCTGTGGTAAAAGCAAATTTTTATCAGCGCGATCCACATCTAGAAAAAATTGACTATTTATGGGATTAAGTTCTTTGGGAACAGTTTGTTGGAATAGAGTATTGCTAGCTAATGTTTTGTTTGGTTGAGGAATAATCTTATTGGTAACAGGAGCACCCAACGATAGGAAAGCAACATCACCATCTAACCAGCCGTGAGTGGCAGTTAAAGTTCCAAGAGGTGCAATCCAATTGACAACTGGTGTACCTTCTATTTTTCCCTGTTCAATTTGGAACTGGTATTGAGTTTTCATGACATCGTCCAGTTTTTTTAAGGATGTTTCCGCACTGGCGCGATCGCTTGCGTGTACCATAAACATCAAAGCTACACGAAAATTCTCTGGTGGTGTACCTTGTTTGGGACTACTGGGAATCACGGAAATAGCATACTCACCGGACATCCAACTTAGTAAATCCTGATCTAAATCAAGATTAGTATAAGATTTTACATTTTCTCGCAGTTCTTGCGGTGGTATTGGTGAGAGTGGATTTCCTTGGAAGGTGAGAACGTAGTCTGCCCAAAACCGTCGTAAATTACTACCAGATAGCATCATCAAAGTTTCTATCGGTAATCGGTTTTGCATTTTTCCCGCTTTATTTTCCATAGCTAGCACTCGTTGACTATTTGGATTGAGCCAAGAAACTCCCTTCAAGCTGATCCCGGATGAAGCTAAGGTGATTGTCCCCGAACAGCCTTGGTTGCTTTGAAGTTGAGTCAAAATTTGAGCAGGTAATTGGTGAAGTGGAGACGCAGCAGCAATTTTCGCGGAGAACGGCACATTCACATAAAACTGAGCAAAAGGTTGATAGGTAGCTATTTTTGGCATATTCTCGGCAAAACCAGGAGTCGTCGCTAAGGAGACTTTTCCTTGATAAGCGTCAATCGCTCTTTCTATGGTTTTTGGACGATCAGTAATAACTAGAAAACGCTCATCTAATATGGCGGCTGAGAGTGAGGCTCCAGATTCTTGAGTCTCTTTAATGCTAATATTTTTATAGGTGCGATCAATCCATTTGCCCCCTTTAAATGCTTTGGGTTGTGCCAAGAGGCTTCGAGCTTTTTCGGGATTTCTTACAGGCAAAATGATTTCAAAAGACTGATCGCTAGTATTGATCCCGCTCTCGTTGGCAACGGGTTTAGATACAGATTTACTGACTTTTGGAGCCAGCATTGCCAGGGTAACTTGATCGCTAACCCAAGGACTGATATCTTTTTGAAAGTCGTAACCGTAATGAGTACGAATGCGATCGCTTAGCTGTAGGAGATTTTTATCTAGTTCTGCTTGAGTTTCTTTTGTGCCAAACTCCCGAAATTTTTGCCATTGTGTGGAATCAGTGGTTAAAGAAACCGCAAACAGGGCATCTTGCGGAATAATATTTGCACCTGCTGGCAAATCTCTGGACATGGGATATCCTTGAGTTAACAGCCAGTATGATGCCAATCCAGCACCTATAAATAGCCCAGCAGACGAAAGCGTCAAAACCAGAGATCCAGTATTTTGTTTTTTTACTGACACAGACTCCACAGGCGCTGCCATTTAAACTTATTCCTTTGATGCTAGGTGAACAGTAAAGATCTTCCCATTACCTATATAACCAGGAACGAGACGTTAATTACCTAGTAGTCCATCAAGTCAATACCGGGTTAACAGCAGCAAGAAAATTCTCTTTCTTCCCTTGCTCCCCTGCTTGCCCTAACCCGGCAATTTTGGTTTGATCGAGTACTAAGTAGCTCCCAAATACTTAGTTAAATAAGGTGAAAAAACCTCATAAATTAAAGTCAGGGGTTGTGCATGATGCCAAAACAAGTAGTGACGACCCCAGAAAGGCCCCAACTCATCAAAACCTACCTCTAAAGCATCCGAGTGACCGTAATAAATCCCTTGGACATCTCGGTACAACTCTGTACGAAGACTAGCTAAACTTGCCCAAATAGGTAATGAGCGATTTTGTAAGTACTCATCGACATGAGATGCTTCCCACCAAGAAGCGGCATATGCCAACCGATGACCAGAGGCAGTACGTAGCCACACTTGTCGCCGCAATCGCGGTCCGGGTATCGCTTGAATTAAGTTGGGAGCTTGATCCAAGTCCATACCAATAAATGACATATCAATAACATCGACTTCTGTCGGTTCACCTGTCAGCAGTTGTAAGTGACGAGTTGGCGAACCATCACCCAAAAGTAGCATTTGCCAGGAAGGGGAGAGCTGAGTGTGTGGCAAACCTTGCTGAACGTCCTCGTACTCACTTTGCCAAATTGGAGTCAGACAATGCCAGCTCCCTGGCAGTGCAAAGTTATTTGTTGGTGTAAAAGTTGCAGTCAATGTTCTTTACAAAACTTTACCGATTTCTCTAAAAGCTTCAACTATACTACCTTTCTTTGTAAAAAAGGTATCAGCAACTAGAATCAGCCTTCTTGCTAATTGCTGACAGGTTTAATGCGGATGGCGAGACTCGAACTCGCAAGCCAAAGGCACACGCCCCTCAAACGTGCGCGTATACCAATTCCGCCACATCCGCAGGTTTTTTCTAAATATAGAATATAGCATAAAAAATTAGGATAAGCACATGTTTATGTGATAAATCTAATTTCTCTGATTTAAAAAAGGGACTATATTTTGGGAGAAACCTGGTTTTCTTGCATAAGTCATCACAAACTGACACTCTTGTTCCCAAAAAATTTAGTTAGGGATTCTAAAATTTCTTCAATAGGTATATCTGACTTACAGAAACGGTATAGCGGCATAAGTGATATTAAAAGAGGGTATAGTCACCGTGGGAAGCAAGGTGCTTTGAACTCTATGTTTGTGAACTGGGACTCCCTAGTCGCAGCAATGTTGGTAGTGTAGAGTGTTCGTCGTCGTATCTGTAGTACTACAAGCGCGCACGCCCACAGACTCTCACCAAAGGCAAAAAGCCAAATCCTTTCCTATGCAGGACTTACGCACTCTCATGCTTGAAACCTAGATCTGAACTAGCCCACGCCAGTCGCCTCAACGGGGGGAACCGAACG
>CAZZVG010001045.1:0-3174 GCA_964657295.1 Iningainema sp.
CCAGTCGTTTTTTCCGGCAATTTCAATCTTATTCTGGGGCTTCTCTTCAAGCCCGAGAAAAACTCCATTTAACAGAACGCGAACAAGAAGTTCTACACTGGTTAGCGCAAGGAGATTCTAATGAACAAATCGCTAAACGTTTATATGTGACGGTGGCTACTGTTAAGGCTCATCTCACAAGCATTTTTGAAAAATTGCAGGTGACAAGCCGTACCCAAGCTATTGTCGCGGCGATGAAACTTGGTCTGATTAGCTGTTAGCTGTCTGAATTAGATAAAAATATTAGGTTTAAGTAGAATTAGAATTTTAGGCGATCGCACTCTGTTCTTTGTCATTTAAATGCCCTTTTTGCAAAAGTATGTCAAAATGAGGAAGAGAGATTATTGTCTGACGAGAGCGATCGAATTCAGGTTAAGCAGACATTTTTTTCGCTTTCGTGTTTTACGGATTGCCATAACCGTAAATCAATATTATAAACTAAAAATTTAACTTTCTGAGATTCAAGTGAATAACTCTAAAGGAGTATCTTAGGTGTCATTATGGAGCCTCGTTATCAAGATTACTCATGTTCGCAGAATGCACCGTTAAACTGTGAGCAACTCAAGCAGACAGCCCAGCAATTTCCGAAAGCTAAATATTGTCTGGAATGCGGTTTTCCAGCAATTTTACCGGAAAAAGCTGAGATTAAGGGTAGCCGAGGCACTTATCAGGTGACTAAGTTTTTGGGTTCTCGGGGTATGGGGCGCTTATATTCGGGAATAAAAATTGATGATAGCCAACCTGTCGTCATCAAGGAATATTTGCTACCGTCTCGTTCTTTTAATACCGAAGAAGCCAGTCAGCGCCAAGAGACTTTTGTCCGTGTCGCAGGAGTAAGTCCAGCAGATGGGAAAAACCAAGACTTTCGTTTAATCAGTCCGTATGAGGCAATTGCGGATCGGCAAGGCGATCGCTGTTATACAATCACGCAGGGTAATCTCGAAGCCTCTGGGACTTTGAGTCAGTACCTGAGGGAAAAAGCTGCGATGAAAGGGGAGCAAGTGCGTGAAATGCTCAATCAAGCCCTACAAACATTACAGTTTCTCCACTCTCAAAAGTTTCGCCTTCCTTCAGGTCAAGTCCGGCAAGACTTGATTCATGGCAATATCACTTTAGATAGTCTTTTAATTATACAAAATAATCCGCAGTACTTTACTATATACCTTTGTGATTTAGCTGTTTGGGAGCGTTTATTTGAACCACCTATTGCCCAATCGTCAATCCCCAATGCTCCTCTTGATTTAAAAGACTTAGGACAGGTTGCTTTCTATCTCTGGGTGGGAAGGGCAGTTGATTCTTCCAGTCAGCCTCTCGATCCTAGAGATCCCCAGCAATGGCCAGATTCTGATCCCGATTTAAAGCAGTTTCTTTACCGATTAATTGGGCTGGAGACTCCGTTTGAAAGTGCGGAGGATGCTCGCCAAACTTTGCTGCAACTTAAGAAAGAAAAACAAGTAAAGAGTGCAGGAACAATCGTTAACACGGAGCAGAAAGAAAAAGGTTACCGAATACCGTTAATCTTACTGGGACTCCTGGCTTTGCTATTACTTGGGGGAGGAATCGGGTATTTAGTATACAAGCAGTTAGTTGAAGTTCAAAAAGAGGATAACGCTTTCGAGCAGCTTATACCTAATTTCACTGATGTAAACGGTGTTCCTCCTGAAACCTTTACTTACACTGGAGAAAAACAAGGGACGTGGAGTAATATCTTAACTCTTCGCCCATTAAATGAGCAAACCTTAGAAACATTATTCAAGCAACCTAAAGGCGAAAACACTGCAAAATTTAAATACATAGGAGTACCTTCACCTAATATAAAAAGTAGTAACCCTCTAGAATTACTAAAAGATAAAAAAGAGCAAAACATTGCTTTTGCGATGACTAGTTTAGAAGATCAAGTCACAGGAGATCTGGATAAAATACAGATCGCTTATGATGGCTTACTCGTGTTTGTGGCTTTTAGTAAGAAAGACCAAAACCTCCCTCAAGCTCTTAAAGGGCACATTAGCTTGGAGCAACTACGTCAAATTTACACACATCAAGTTACTAACTGGAATAAGCTTGGCGGACCTGATCTTCAGATAAAACCTTTTGCTCCAACCGAACCTGAAGCAGTGCGACAATTTAAAAAAATTGTGTTCAAAGACGTTGAGGAACAGATTGCTAAGTATCAAGCACAAGAAGAGTCTACGGAAAAAACTCAGCAGCATATTCTGACTGACTTCGATGAAAAAGGAGTAGGCATTATTAGTTATGGTATTGTTAGTAAAACTTGGAATCAGTGTGCAGGGTATCCATTAGCTCTAGTATATGCCGATAATCATACGCCTGCTCAAGCCCTCTTCCGGCTTAACAATCAGCCAATAAGTCCTTCAGACAATATATGTGACAAAAGAAACCATTTAGATGTTCAGACTTTTGTCAATGGAGTTTATCCGTTGGGTTATCCTCTGTTTGTGGTATACCGTAAAGACAATAGCATCAAGCCAGCAGGTTCTAAGTTTGCTGAGATACTCAAAACCCGTCAGGGTCAATGTCTTCTTAGTAAAGCAGGGCTTGTTCCTTTACAGCCTATACCTAAGAATTATTTGACGTCCAATGATTGCAAATCGGTGCCCCAACCCTAATTGCGAATATTTCAATCGTACCTTGCCCAACAATGCTAAGGTGTGTCCAATGTGTGGCACACCGTTGGGTAATGTAATTGGCTCTACGCCAGCACCTCATAATCAGCCAACTCCCGTCGAGCGAGCCACTCCGCCAATTTCCTATGCACCGCCAGCACCAACTCCGCCTCAGAGTCCATCTCGACCAATTCTGATCCTAACCCACACGAATGGTAGAGAATTTCGCCTACTAGGAGAAGAGGGTAATATTGGTCGCCGGACTCAAACTCATAAAACTTTGCCAGAAATTGACCTGACTGGTATTCCTAACGAAGGTATAGTTTCCCGAACACACGCACGCATCTACTGGGATAAATCCCAAAACGTATACGTACTGCTTGACAATAACAGTCGAAATGGGACGTATCTCAACGGGAATCTTCTTTCTGCTAGTGTTCCATACCGCCTCAATCACAATGATTCATTACAACTTGGTCAAGACCAACTGGTATGTTTTACAGTTTCATTA
>CAZZVG010001046.1:0-3174 GCA_964657295.1 Iningainema sp.
TGCTGAACGACTCGATGGGTGTAAACTATACTCTTAATCTATGGCAATCGTGTGGTTAGATTCAGGAATTATCGGTTTAATAGCTAATCCTCATAGGAGTGTGTGATGGAATATCGTTCTTCCAGAAAAGCCCAAAATAATTTTGGTGAATGACTTGATAAAGCACAGCTATCTCCAGTTGTCATTCGCAGATACGGAAGAGATTCAGCAGTTGTGATGTCGGTAAACGAATTCAATGAGTATAGGCAGTGGTGTGCTCAAAGACTAAAGACACTTGTGAAAGACATTAATAAACAAGCCAGAGACAATGGCTTAACTGATGAAATTTTAGAGCAGATATTGGCGTGAATTCTCGGTTATTTACGGATGATAGGTACCCAATTTTGGAACTAACTTCAATGTGGTAGTACGACTTCTAACATTTTTTTGTTCCCACAGCATGGGATGGTATTCAATGTGACGCCAGAAGTCAACCATATCATTGTAGTGGCGATGGAAAGCATGACCTGATTGTCCTGGGGTGTGAATTGCTACTGAGTTATCCAAATTTCCCAAATCTACAATCATTCGCAGTGAAGAAATATCCGTCACCTCATAGGATTTGTTTGCTTTCCAACGGTTAGCATTAACTGTTTCGCCATCACCAGATGTAGCAAAAGCACCACGGTTAAATAAAGCTTCAATAGGTGCTACTCCAGATTTGCCCAAAGTAGCATTACGAAAAGTAACAGTATGTAGTTTGCCCCAATTCCAGTTTTTCTGGTCTTTACTTTGAATACGTACTAGTTCATCCACGGCTTTTGTAAAGGATTGCCGGAGGATTTGATCGCGGTTCTCAACTATTGGGGTGTTGCGATTGTCCCACCAAGAGCTATTGGGCTGTTTGACCAGATTCGCTACTACAGCATACCAGCGATCGCCTCCATCGGGAAAGTATATTTCCGGCAACTGATCGTGAAATGTATCGGCTAGCAAGTGTTTCCAAAATACTTCAAACAGAGCAGCCGCAGGCGATGTCATTCCTAAGTGCAAATTCCAATCTCGCAGAAGTTTTTGGGCTGCAAGCAACTGAGGGGTATCAACAGTGATCAATTGTAGTAGTGGTACTAGTGTTTGTGCATTGAGATTGCGATCGTCACCCTGCATCTCCTGCACATCCTTCAAGGAAATCGGTTGCATTTGTTGTGAAATCATCTCAACAATTCGCTTTGCCCGGTAGCCATAAACCCAGTCTTTAGTAATGAGATAAGGATATTCACGTAGAACTAAATTATTAGCAGTTGCAATATAACCCTGAGGTGGATTGAAACTTCTGGGCAACTCTTCAAAGTCAATGTAGCCAAGCCATTCATATTCATCTGTCCAACCAGGAACGGGATAACGCCCATCTCCCTTGGCGCGGATCGGGAATTTACCAGGCATTTGGTAGCCAATATTACCTTCAATATCAGCGTAAACCAAGTTTTGAGCAGGGACATCATAGTTACTGGCAGCAGTGCGGAATTCCTGCCAGTTTTGAGCGCGATTGATTTGGGGGACAGCATACACTAGTCTTGAAGGTGCTAGGGCTGTCCAACTGAGGGCTACGGAGTAGTTTGGCGGTATTTCTAAAGGCTGACTTGGCTTGAATTGCTTCAGATTGGGCGAAACATCAGAGAGAATTGGCCCATGTCGGGTGTAGCGTACCGTTTGCTTTAGAGGCTGACTTCCAGCGACTTGAATTGTTTCTTGCACAAGTTGCATATCAACCCATTTGCCATTAAACTCATATTGATTGGGGTTGTTTGGGTTGGTTTTCTCAATGTATAAATCCATCACATCAGATTGTACATTGGTAACACCCCAGGCAATGCGATCGCTATGACCGATAATGACTCCAATCATTCCCGCAAAGGAAAAGCCAGTCACATTATAGGGACATTCTGCACTCTTAGGTGTACAATGTAGACCAACCTCATACCAGATAGAAGGTATTTGTACACCTAAGTGCGGGTCATTTGCTAAAATTGGTTTACCTGTAGCCGTCCGTTGACCGGATATCACCCAGTTGTTCGAGCCAATACCGATTCCCGTGGGCCCTATGAGTTGTTCTAAAGCCATCATCGGCTTAATAATTGTCTGTAAAGCAGGTAAAACATCTGGAGAGAGGAGAGAAGAAGACACGCGCAAAGAACTCTCCTTGTCCCCTTGTGTCTCCGTGCGCTCATTCTTCTGAAACTCAGGTAAAATCACTGGCAAATCTTGAGGATACGATGGAAAAAGTTCCTCTACTTGGGTAGGGGTAAGAGTTTTGAGCAGTATGGCGCGTTCAATTTCGCTCTGGAAATTTCTGCCCAAGTCGTAAGCCATCACCTTCCCCCAAGTCAGAGAATGCAGTATTTCCCAAGGTTCTAGCTTATACCCAGGATTGAGGAATTTCAGCACAGCGTATTCTAGACTCAAAGCACTACCTTGACGCTCTGCCAGATAGGCATTAACACCATCCGCGTATGCTTGCAGATATGCCTTCATCTCTGCGTTCATTTGCTGAAGTTCTTGCTGCGCCACCCTCGCCCAACCCATAGTCCGCAGATATTTATCAGTGTCAACCTGAGAGGAACCAAACATTTCTGCCAGTCGCCCAGAACCAAGATGTCGCCAAAAATCCATTTGCCAAAAGCGATCTTGGGCGTGAATATAACCTTGCGCCATGAATAAATCGTGAGAGTTGTCAGCCCAAATGTGCGGAATTCCCCATCGATCTCGCTGGATTTGAACTTCAGCTTTCAATCCAGCTAGTTGAATTGTGCCACTCTCTTGAGGAAAAGACTGGCGTATAGTGTAGGTAGCAAATCCCACTAACAAGAACCCCAGCACGAACAGCACAATCAAAGTTCTTTTAAGAATCTTCGGTAACCAACGATTACTGGCGCTTTTCATTTTGGTTTGCTGTGGCATTGTTTAGTGAAATCACATGGTGTTACAACGTTGATATTACAGTAGAGCGGTATCCCACGGGATTGCTCGTCCTGCAACTCGAAAGGAAAAGAAACTCTATGAACAAGGCTGAAGAAGAATTTACATTACAATTGTACCCCCGTCCTCAAGAGAACGTGTCTCTTGAAATTCCAACAGATACATTATAGCGGTTCTCGTTTTAGTCACATACAAAACGCCCTCACCCCGCCCTAACGG
>CAZZVG010001047.1:0-3171 GCA_964657295.1 Iningainema sp.
AACAATGTCTATAAAAGTTTTAGTTCCTACCGCTCTGCAAAAATTTACCCATAACCAAGCTACCTTAGAATGTAGTGGTAGCAGTATCTCTGAACTGTTCGACTCATTAGAACAAAGCTGTCCTGGTATCAAGTCACGGTTGTGCGATGAAGCCGGACAACCACGGCGCTTTTTAAATTTGTACCTTAATAGCGAAGACATCCGCTTTTTGGAAGGGACAGCGACACCTCTGAAAGATGGCGATGAAGTAAGTATTGTCCCCGCTGTGGCTGGTGGTTGATACCTTACGGTTAGGGAAGAAGGAGTGTTTCAGTGCGGATTCTATCCGCCGCAACCATAACGATTCAGAATCCTCCGGTTTCAACCGGGGGAGAGTTCAAAAGGGCTACTCCCTCTCAAAAAGAAAGTCTTTGTTGCCAAAACTCATTGTTGTCAATGGTCAAGATAATCCTTTGATAGGATTCATCGTCCAACTCAATGGTTAAATAATTTTTCTCTCTATTCACATACCAAAACTCTTTGCCTCGATTAGTGTAATAAGTCCCAGCTTTAATTAATCCAGGAATAAAGCTATTAGGGTCACGGATTTGCTTCCAATCACTTTGAGGTTCTGCTGTGGTAACTTATTCAATATGTTCTATTGGTATTTCCCAAAGTTTGAATACAGCGAACAGCTAACATTTGTTCTTTAAATTTCAACTTTATCTGTAACTTTTTGTCAATTATATTTAAGTTTATCATGAAACTCTTCTTAATTAATTCTTTATCTAGTGTTCCCTAAACAGGGGCTGAACACTAGGGTTACTTTGGAAAGTTGCATTAAGTAGGGTGTGCGGGAAGATTAACAGAAAAGTAGAGATTATGATTAGTTACTTAGAACAATTTGCCAGCGATAATAACTCTGGTATTTGTCCAGAGGCGCTGGAATACATGATGAAAGCGAATCAAGGCAGTGTTCCAGCTTATGGAAATGATGAATGGACTCAAAAAGCAACAGATTATTTTAGGGAACTTTTTGAAATTGGTTGTGAAGTATTTTTTGTTTTTAACGGGACCGCAGCAAATTCTTTGTCTTTAGCTGCACTTTGTCAGTCCTATCACAGTGTTATTTGTCATGAGACATCTCACATAGAAACAGATGAATGTGGTGCACCTGAATTTGCTTCCAACGGTTCCAAACTTCTACTTGCTAAAGGTAAAAACGGCAAGTTAAACCCAGAATCTATAGAGGCAATTGTGACTAAGCGTCATGACATTCACTATCCAAAACCTAAAGTTGTTAGTGTCACTCAATCGACTGAATTAGGGACTTTATATTCTACTAAAGAACTCGTTGGGATTAAAGAAGTTGCTCAAAAGCATAACTTAAAGATTCACATGGATGGCGCTCGCTTTGCAAATGCAGTTGCCGCCATGAATAAAAGCCCTGCGGAAATTACCTGGAAAAGTGGAGTCGATGTATTATGTTTTTGTGGCACGAAGAATGGGATGGCGTTAGGTGAAGCTATTATTTTCTTCAACAAAGCGTTAGCAGAAGATTTTGCTTATCGATGCAAGCAAGCAGGTCAGCTAGCGTCTAAAATGCGGTTTATCTCTGCTCCCTGGTTGGGTTTATTGGAAACTGGCGCGTGGTTAAAAAATGCGCGACATGCAAATCAATGCGCTGAATATTTAGAAAATCAATTATTAAATATAGAGGGCGTTGAGATGATGTTTCCTAGAGAAGCAAACGCGGTTTTCGTCAAACTACCTGAGCAAGTTATTCAAAGCTTACAAGAAAAGAACTGGCAATTTTATACATTTATTGGTGTCGGAGGAGTACGTTTTATGTGTTCTTGGAACACGACCCAATCAAGGATGGATGCATTGATTAGCGATATTAAGGAAGCAATTACTAGCAAATAAGATACTAGCAACGTGCGATCGCCCAAAGCAAAACCCCAGGCTCATCACCTGAGGTTTACACTGTTTCAAATAGTGGTACTTAAACAAAAATTAGAGCCTAAAATGAAGCCTAAACTAGCTTTATAAGCGGCGAATACGTCACGATTATGGGTTAGCCAGTCAAAAAATCGCTCATGTCATAGCTGTTCTAAAGGCTTCTAAAGCTTCAGTAAAGGTGTTCAAAGGTTTGCTCGCCCACCTTCATAACTTAGTGGACAGTTAAATAAGCGAAAGATGATGCTTTACATCATCCCGATCAGGCGATCGCCAACTTAAATTCCAAAATCTGAATTTGATTTGACCGGACAAAGTATTAGAGAAAGGGCGTGAAGTTGATATTGAGCGATTGATTCCCCTCGCACGTAGTTTTGGTTTTGACATCCATGTTTCCTGGTGCAAGATGTGAGTATACCTTTTGTTCGATTTTTACTACACCTACTGCCCCTCAAAATGAGAAGCTTGGGTTGCTGACTGGCTCTCCTATGTCAAAATGAAAATGACATATACCTCAAGCTGAGCGATCGCTCAATTGCGCTAAACAAAGGATTGACCTGAGCAATGGCAGAAGAAACCAATCACAATGAAGCGGGAGTGGCTCCCAGTGTCGCTGAAGAACACGCTCCTAGTACCGACTCACCGGAAGCGACAGATATCCCCACTGCAAACGCACCCGATCCCCAAGCGGCTAACCCAGAAGTTAACCCAAATGCTGCCAAACTAGCTCCGCCACCCAAGCGAGAAAAACCGCCAGCCGCAGAAAAACCTGCCTCAGCGAAGCCACCGGGAGAAAAACCTGCCGCAGATGGAGAAAAACCCGCTGCAGCTAAGACGGCGGCAAAAAAGGAGAAAGCGCCAACCGTTGAAGATAAGCCGTTTGTGGAGTTTATGCAGCAAGACTACTTGCCGGCGCTACAAAAAGCGATCGCCTCATCAGGGGTGCAAGATGTACAGGTGTCTTTTGCAAAGCAGAAGTTTCCTGTCATTGGCTTTGAAACAGGCGAAGAATGCTGGCAAGTGATGGGCAAATGGCAAAACGGTCTGCGCCAGTTTAACGTGTATTTTCCAGAAGAAGATATTCAAGGGAAAAAAGCATTTTCCTGTAATGAAGGCAAAAAACCCAGCACTCTTGAGTCATTCTTAATTGACGAGCGCCGAGTCACACTCGACCTGATGGTGTTTGGAGTAGTGCAGCGCTTGAATGGTCAAAAGTGGTTAGGTAGGAATTAG
>CAZZVG010001048.1:0-3169 GCA_964657295.1 Iningainema sp.
AATGACTAAATTTTCTTTTCAGTGTCTTGCTGGCTGTAGCCAGACGAAAGCGCGAGCTGGCGTTTTTTTGACTCCTCACGGTGCGGTTGAAACCCCACGCTTTATGCCAGTAGGAACACTGGCAAACGTCAAAACTCTCACTCCAGCCCAACTTAAGGAAACTGGAGCACAAATGGTTCTCTCCAATACATATCATTTGCACCTCCAACCAGGTGAAGCAATTGTGGCTGGAGGTGGAGGGCTGCACAAGTTTATGGGTTGGAATGGTCCGATGCTCACCGATTCTGGTGGGTTTCAAGTCTTCAGCTTGAGTGAAATGCGAAAAATTACTGAAGAAGGTGTGACATTTCGCTCACCTCACGATGGTCAAATTATCAATTTAACACCAGAGCGTTCAATTGAGATTCAGAATATTCTTGGGGCAGATGTGATTATGGCGTTTGACGAGTGTCCGCCCTACCCGGCTAGTCGTCAAGAGGTGGAACTGGCAACAGAACGCACTTACCGTTGGTTACAACGGTGTATGGCAGCGCATCAATGCAGCGACCAAGCTTTGTTTGGTATTATACAAGGTGGAGTGTATTTAGATTTACGCTCTCATGCGGCTGAGTCTTTATCTAGATTGGATCTGCCTGGATATGCTATAGGTGGTGTGAGTGTCGGAGAACCTCCAGAACTAATAGCTGATATTGTCCGATTGACAGCGCCACTACTCCCACCTCAAAAGCCACGTTATTTGATGGGTGTAGGCACTCATCGGGAGATGGCAGTGGCTATAGCCTCTGGTGTGGATTTGTTTGACTGCGTGATTCCCACTCGTTGGGCAAGACACGGTACGGCAATGGTGCAAGGCGATCGCTGGAACTTGAAAAATGCTAAGTTTCGTGAAGATTTTGCTCCAATGGATGAAACTTGTCCTTGCTACACTTGTCAAAACTTTTCCCGTGCTTATTTATCCCATTTAGTGCGATCACAAGAAATTTTAGCTTACACCTTGTTAAGCATTCATAACATTACCGAACTTATTAGCTTTACTCAAAAAATCCGTTCTGCAATCTTAAATGACACTTTTGCAATAGAATTTGCTCACTGGCTCACATGAAAGAGTTGCGAAGTGTTTCTACAAGGCGCTTACTACCAAGGTACCTATCTACAAAAAACGATTGACTGGGATTGACTCATGCAGCAAGCATCTCGTCAATCCATTAGGATGAAAAACTAGGTTACACTGCCATGAGATTTTTTAATTATGGGTGATTCGACCGACTTTGCATAATATCATTTGTTCTACCACAATCTTTGAAAAGTATTTGGGTGATTTTGTTGAGAATTGAGAAACTGTAGAAACTGCCGGGATTCAGTAGAATTATCGGGAAATAAAGTCAAAAATTCCAAGTATTTTGGTGTAGTTTTTGGAATTGGTTTTCCGTTTGGGTCTTGGGGGTTTCTGACTAACCTCACAACAGGATACATCCGATGCCATAATCTACCTATTTGCCCCATTTGTCCAGTCAGCGACGAACGGTAAATAGAACCTTCTGATTGTATTCCGCGAATTTCATCAAGATATGGTTGATGTAACCAGAAGATAGCTTGAGAGTCTTCTGTACTATCAGCTTCTCGCCCCCATACCTGTACTGTATCGGGGTGCCATGCTTCTCGCCAAAGTGCTTTTTGAGTAGGATTGGGAGTGATACCTTGAAGTTGCATCCAGTCGATGGCGGTTTGCCGTACTTTGTCGATAAAACTACCGAGTTGATCGAGCTTACGGACTTGGACATCAAGAGCGTAAGCTCGCTCTGCTAACCATTGCCAGTGACAACCAATCAGGGATTTATATTCATCATCATAGTATTCTTCAAAAAATAAGCGGTGGTCTGCTCGTCGCCATGATTTACCAAAACCACCTAAAACCATCGCAAACCGAGTTAAGGCGGAGATCAGTTTTTTCAATGCTTCTTCATGTTCTGGGTTAGGTAGTTTTCTCGCTAACAACCACGTTAATTCCCCTTCTATATTGTAGGTTGGTTGAATATAACCTGCTCTGCCAAAAGTGCCTGGTTTATCCTTGAGAAGTTGGAAACTCATTCCGAGCAATCCAATGATTGCCTCACCTTGAATCCCACCAAACAGGTTATTGACAATTTTATCTGCTGTAACTGCGTCACTCAGTCCACCAAAAATCCGCAATGCATGGCCCCGCACTGCCGCCCGAAAGATGTTGGCTCGAAACTCTCCCGTCCCATCAATGAGTTTGGCTGCTTGCCCTTGCCCTTTGAGTTTAGTGCGGTAAAGAACATTACCCGTGTGAGTAGCGGGTTGTCCGTATCCAGCACTAACACGGCAACCAATCCCAGTAGAGATAGCTTTTTCCCAAATATTCCAGATGATTTCCCACTCAGAGTCTTCTAAGGGTGTATTACTAGAAAGACCAAATCGCAGTTCGGGTTGATGTAGAGAAATCTGAATAAAAGCACCACTATCTTTTTGACTCGATTTCACTTGCCAATTTTGCTGGGGGTGAACGATATCTACCAAGTTTTCCGTCCAAGCAGTATCGGTAGGATAACCACCATGAAAGCGCAAAATGCCTGGTTGAAAATCACCATCCGGCAGAGATTTACCGCAATAGACTTCGCGTTGTTCTTTTGTACAAGCACGACGGAATATACCCTTCATACTACTACCAGGATACACTGGCCAGCCTAATGCACCAATGACAGGACGAATCACACCGTCATCAATTCCGCTATTGGTAATAAATCGCCAAGTCAAATTATATATGCGAGTTTGAACAATTGCAGCTGGTTCTCTTAGTTGGGGATAAGTCTTCTCTACCCACTCCGAAGCCCAACGTGTAGCGTCTTGCTCGGCAGCACCAGGAACGAGTCGTTGAATTTGGCAACGTCCATTAATTTGTGCCCGAAACAACATCGGGACTTTTTTCGCCGGCTCGGGAATAGCCATGATTGTTCATCCTTTATTTATAACGTTGCGTCCACCAAACAATGCTGTCACACAGTTGGGTTAGAACCGCTAAAGCCACTCGCTGTTCATCGATTCTCAACTGCCACAGTTGGTTAGACATGGCTTGAATTTGGTTAACATTGTTAGCGTGTACTGGATCGTTAGGAATTAAAACTCCAGCTTGTTCCAGAATTCCGACTAA
>CAZZVG010001049.1:0-3165 GCA_964657295.1 Iningainema sp.
TCAGTTCTTGTTTCATTGACAATACTTTAGATTCTTCTCATCCCTTGTGTCAAGCTTAATTGAGATGCTCTTACCCTGCCTGAGCAATGACAGTATTGTTGAAAATTCATAGGTGATATTTTTTGTCAATGCGTAATTTGCTTTCTCTTGAGCGTGGGCTGACTGCAAGATATAAGCTTACGTACTATGTAATTACTACAGTGCCTTTATTTTTATAAAGTAAAGAACTTGCCGCCTCAGGTTTTTCATAAGTGCTTGAGCCTTAATCTTCGTCGTCCGAATCTTCCCTCTTTCCCACTGCCCACCGTCGCCACTCGCTCTCACTGTCCTCCAGAAAGTTTAGGTGTTCGAGAGCGGAAAATGAAGCACTAGGGTTGACTGAAGACGATATCGGTGAGCCATCTGGACACTGGTGATCGCAAGTCCAGATACTTCCCAATGGTGACGGCATTTTGAACACCGATGATATTTTAGATATCGATGAACACCCCGAAATGGATGAATCAGAATCTGAATGGAGGAAATTGGCTATTGGTAATAGGGGTGATAGCGAGGATGGCGAGGATTGAGCGTATCAGTCGGGCAATCACCTGAATCATTGTTGATATCAGCAGTTTATGTCTTATTAAAAAGTTTTTGCAACACAACCCTAATTTTCAGTACCTTCTAGTGCTAGTTGTTGAAGTTCGTCGAGCAATTGCTGTAGTCGCTGACGTTGATCAGGATCTGACCAAACTGCGGATGATTTCAACTTTTTAGAGACTTGAGTGAATTGTTGTTTCAGAGAGATTTCTCCTGGGGGAATTGATTGGGTATTCTCTTGAATGGCTGCACGAATTTGACTGAGTGACCATTTTTCGGCAATTGCCAGGTTCAAAAGCTGCGCCAGCAAAACAGGGTCTTTAATACGTGCCAGCGCTCTCGCCTTTGTGTACTCAATTTTTCCGGCTCGAAGTGCTGATAAAATAGGGTTTGGCAGGTTGAGTAAAGGTAAGCGATGACTAGCAAAGGATTCCCAACTCATTTTGCCCACTATGCGAAAGACGGACTCGACTAAAATTCGTGTTTCTTCATTTTCGACAACGTTGTTGTCACCCTGTTTAGGTAAACGATGTAGTAGCTGAGAAACTCCAGTTGAAGGAATATCCAACTTATTAGCCAAAAGCGTGATAATTCCTTCTGTTTCTTCCACTGGATTGAGATCTTCCCGCTGCAAATTTTCAATAAGTGCCAGTTCAATCGCCTGTACATCCGTCATTTCCCGAACTACCACGGGAATTTCACTCAATCCTATTTCCTTTGCTGCCCGATAACGGCGCTCTCCTGCTACTAACTCGTAGTGCTTGTCCGATAGTGGACGAACTAGTAATGGTTCCAGTATCCCATGAGTGAGGATCGACTCAGCTAACTGCTGCAATTTTTGAGGGTCAAAGTAGCGACGGGGTTGTTGAGTCGGTAGTTGAATGCAAGATATGTTAACAGTTATTGAATGCTCAACATCTGCTGCGGTCAGAGCAGTTGGACTAAAAATGCTGATTGTCGAGTCAGCTTTGAAAGGATTGTTGCCGAGACCTCGTTTAGACATAGAAATTCATAACTCCTGGAGACTTTTCCGACAACGTTGTTGGAACTGTGCGGTGAAAGCACTTTCAGTATTTTAGATCCGCTTCAGCAACTCATTCATCAGGTCTTTGTATGCTTTTGCTCCTGTACCTTTTGGATCGTGTTCAAAGATCGATACTCCAAAACTAGGAGCTTCTGAAATACGTACAGTTGTGGGAATGACTGTTTTGAACATGCGTTCTTGAAAATGCTCTTGCAAAGATGTCAATACATCTTTACTGATCTTCTGCCGTCCGTCAAATTTAGTGGCAAGTACACCCAAGACATTGACTTGATGGTCTAAAAAATTCTTCACCAAATTAAAGGCGTATTCCACCCCCTGAACTCCCAATAGCCCAACGTAGCTCATATCAACAGGGACAATAACGCCATCACTTGCTTTGAGCGCATTAATTCAGAACACACCAATATTAGGTGGACAATCAATCAAAATGAAGTCATACTCACTATCAATTTCACTTAGCGTTCGCTTCAGCAAATTCTCTCGTCCAGGCAATCCAGAAATTTGTAGTTCCTCAACAGCAAGCAAAATATTGGATGGCAAGACATCAAATTGGTGAGCGCACACCTTCACGATCGCACTCTTGAAGCGTTGCTTTCGTTCAGTGGGCGAATCACTTTGAAGAAGATCTTTCAGTTGAGTCTCTAGTTTCCAAATTTCAATGCCAAGAGAAGCGCCGGAAGTTCCCTGGGGATCAATATCCACTAATAAAACTTTCTTTTTCTTAAATCGGGAGATTCCATCTGCTAGATTAGTTGCAGTAGCAGATTTGCCAACTCCTCCCTTCATATTAAAAATTGCCATCTTATAAGCCATAATATTAGTTCTTGAACCCAAAGGCACGCTCGTTGATTTGCAATACTTATAAATCCCAATCAAGCGTAATACCTTCACCGCTATCTGAGTCTATCGGTACGTTTGTAGATGGAGTCTGAGTTGAGTCAGAAGAAGGGGGCTTCTGTTGGGGTTGGAGTTGGGGTCCCGTCTTGCTCCCGGCTGCATGGGAAATGCACCGTGTTTGAAAGCAAAGTAGCAATCAATCATGAAATAAAGTGTCTCCAGGTAGCTTTTACCTAATTGTTGTGATTCGGTAAAGATCCGCTCACGGTAGCTATCCTTGATCCGAATTTTCTCTGGTGTTTTATCTTGTTGTGAAACCATGCTACGCTCCAAGTTGCTCGACGCTGACATTGGTAGCGCTATTCAGGGAATAAGCCATTTGCAACAGTCCTGAAGAATTAGCCTCTACAGGGAAGGTTTATATTCACCATTCAGTACTTGACACAAGTCCGATGCTAAACCAACATCATGCAAGCTGACAACTACCTTTAACTGCCAAGCTTTACGATGTGGTAAATGGGCTAGCGCGCCCAATAAAGTAATGAGTGCGTTATTAATTTTGTTGACATTGCTGTCTGTGTTGCGCTCAAAGTAGTATCCGGTACGGAACGCCGACTCACCAACTGTGTAGGCGTTACCATTGAAAACTACCCTACCTCATATCTTGCACCTGTCTGGATAAACCCTTAATACACCAATAG
>CAZZVG010001050.1:0-3161 GCA_964657295.1 Iningainema sp.
AACCCTAAAGCACTTATCATGATTATCGGAGAAGGTCCAGGTCAAAACGAAGACGAAACTGGGCTACCTTTTGTTGGTAAAGCAGGACAGTTGCTTGATCAGATTTTGGCTTCAGTGAAATTCGATACTAACCGTGATGTCTACATCTGTAACACTGTCAAATGCCGTCCGCCCGAGAACCGAGTTCCCTCTACTGACGAAATGGCGGCCTGCAAACCCTATTTGCTAGAACAAATTCGCCTGGTTGACCCAAAAATCATCCTTTTGACAGGTGCAACTGCTGTAAAAGATTTAACTGGCGATAAGCGAGGAATTACCAAGATTCGCGGACAGTGGATCGAGTGGCAAGGGCGGTTGTGTATGCCAATTCTACATCCTTCTTACTTGCTGCGGAATGCTTCTCGCGAACAAGGTAGTCCTAAGTGGTTGACGTGGCAAGATATACAAGCAGTACGTGCTAAATTTGATGAAATCAGCAAAACTTAGGTTTATTCCAAAACCTAAAATCGCACGCTTCCCGCTTGACAATCTCGCAACCAGGTATTAACTGCTTGGGCAATGACACCGTTACTGCTTTCTCGTGGCGGGGTTGGCGGTTCATTGGCTGGATAGTGACCAATTTGAGAATACATTGTTACCAAACGCCAACCACTCTTTGTTTTTGTCAAAAAAAGCCAGTGGAACTGCTGTAATTGTACAGCTTTGCGTTTTACATACAGTCGCTCTAAAGTTGTAAAAAAGACTTGCTCAACTTTTTCTGCAGCTGCGGAATTGTTTTTTGATACATCTGAACTATATCCGCCTGGGTTGAGAGGTAGAGGCGCAAATTCGGGCTTTCCTGCCACTACCATATAACTGTAAACATCAGTTTGTCTGCTTAACCGACGGGCGCGTTGACTGACTCGATTGGCGTAGTTAGGTAAATTCCGCAAAAGCTGAGTTGTTAATGTTTCTATAGTTTGGTCAGAGCAAGAAGATTTTAACTCCGTTCCAGATTGTGGAAGCTGTCGTTGAAAGTTCTTTCTGGTGGCACCCCTTTGTGCTGGTAAAGAGTTACTTTGAGTTTGTTCTTGACTTGAAACTGGAAACGATAGCAACAGCCATATACTCCAACAAAAAAGCCACAAGCCATAATTTCTCTTTTTGACTTTTGACTTCATGTGACTGCTGCTAGCTCCTCGCAAATCTTCTTCCAAGCCAAGTGTGGATCGGGTGCAGCAGTAATCGGACGCCCAATAACTAGGTAATCTGCCCCTGCTTTCAGTGCTTGGCTGGGTGTGAGCGATCGCTTTTGATCGCCTACATCAGCCCACGTTGGTCTTACCCCCGGACAAACTAGCAGAAAGTCATCCCGACAAGTTTGCCGCAAGAGTGCTACCTCCATAGGCGAACAAACTACCCCATCCAACCCCATCTCTTGAGCCATCAGCGCCATTTCTAAAGCATATTCTGGCAATTCTAGGGGAATTTTTAAATCAAACGCCAGTTGTCTGGAAGAAATACTTGTTAATAGCGAAATTGCAATTAACTTTGGCGGTTTTATCCCGAGAACGACAGCTTCTTCATGCACTGCTTCAGTTGCTGCTTTTAACGCATCTCTACCACATGTTGCATGAATTGTCAACAAATCTACACCGTAACGAGCTGCCGAACGGCAAGCACTCCTGACAGTGTTAGGAATATCGTGAAACTTTAAATCCAGGAAAATGCGCTTAGATTTGGATTTTAGCACCTCAAGAACTTGCGGCCCGTCACTCACGAACAACTCTAAGCCAACTTTCCAGAAGTTGACTGCCGATAATTCTTCGACAAGAGCGATCGCTTTTTCAATTGAAGACACATCCAGGGGAACAATAATCCGTTCCGAAGTATTCATTCGTTATCAGTGGTTATTTGTCCTTTGTCATAAGATGATTATGTCATTAGTCATTTGTTCAATGTATTTACCAATGACCAATGACCAATAACATCATTATGGTATAAGTTTGACAAACTTATTTTTACCCACTTGCAAAACTCGTTCAGACAATTCATGAGGACTCTGAAAAGTTGTTTCCACATCAGTTATGCGATCACCATCGAGTCGCACACCGTTTTCTTGGATTTTCCGTCTGCCTTCAGAATTACTTTTGCATAAGCCAGTCGCACTCAGAAGGTATGACAACTTAGATGGAAACGCCACTCCCGAAAGTGAGAATTCCGGAACTGAACCGCCTTCAATCTCAGAGACTGCTTTTAAGCCATAGTACTGTGTTACTATGTCTTGCGCTAACAGTTTTTGGCGATCGCGTGCATTTTCTGGCAGCTTGTCCAATGGTAAATCTGTCAGTAATTCAAAATACGTTTCCAATAGATGATCGGGAGTTTGCTGTACTTTTTGATACATTTGAAACGGATGCTCGGATAAACCCACATAATTACTTAAAGACTTGGACATTTTTTGTACACCATCAGTACCAATTAAAATTGGAAGTAGCAAACCAAATTGCGGCTTTTTCCCAAAATGACGCTGTAAATCTCGTCCCACAGCAATGTTAAATTTCTGGTCGGTGCCGCCTAATTCCACATCAGCATCAACAGCAACAGAGTCATAACCTTGCATCAATGGATACAAAAATTCATGAAGATAAATCGGATTTTCGGTTCGATAGCGTTCAGCGAATCCCTCCTTGGCAAGCATTTGTCCGACAGTCATTGTGGAGAGTAAATTTAAAATTTTGCTTAAATCCAATGGAGAGAGCCATTCAGAGTTATAACGGATCTCTAGTCTTCCGGGTGTGTCAAAATCGAGTATAGGTCGCACTTGGTTAAGATAAGTCTGAGCATTTTGTGCCACATCTTGTTCTGAAAGTTGACGGCGCACCTCAGATTTACCTGTCGGATCGCCAATGCGAGCAGTAAAATCACCGATAATTAGCACTGCTATATGACCAGCATCTTGAAAAGCTCGCAGTTTGCGTACTGGTATGCTATGACCGAGGTGGATATCCGCACCTGTAGGGTCAATTCCCAATTTGACTCGCAAAGGTCGCTCAGTTGTCGTTAAGAGTTTTTCTAAACTTTCAGTTTCACCATCTGAATCTGTTGGTTGGGGAAAAATTTCAACGATCCCGCGACGTAGCCAAGACGAATTTTGCGTCATACTAAGAGATTGATTGTTA
>CAZZVG010001051.1:0-3156 GCA_964657295.1 Iningainema sp.
CTTGCTCTTACTTGTTGGTGCGGTTTTTTGGTGGATTGATGATCATTCAAAGCAACAAACACCCGGCGGAAGCGGAAGAAGCAGCGCTACCAATAAGGCTCACACTCAGATCAAGGATGTTCCGCCTCCTCAAGTTTCTGGAACCGTACTATACGGTGGTAGTACATCGGCAGTATTTCTTGATAATACGATACGACCAGTAATCAAGCAGTTTCATAGAAATTTAACGTTAAAGCCTAGTTTTAGTAACACAAACAAAGGGCTTGAGCAAATGTTGCATTCCAATAGAAATACTGGTGAGCAACTCCAGTTTATCTTTGCATCAAGATCGGTTAACCAATTTAATACTAAGTCAGAACACATAGCGGATGATGCGATTGCGGTTGTTGTCAACCCTAACTTGCCTGTAACAAGTCTGACTCTGGATGATTTGAGGCATATCATTACAGGTGAAGTGAGCGATTGGCAAAAAATTATTGGTGGACAATCTATACCTATCCGGGTGTATTTTCGTCCTGAAAGTGGAACTGAGGAATTCCTCAAAGAGGCTTTATCGCTAACAGATACTCAGAGAGATAAGACATTCAACGGTACTAATTTTATACCTCTGAATGATCCTAAATCGCCTCTAGAAGTAGCTAAAGACAGAGTGCAGAATGATCCAGGAGGAATTTATTTTGTCACAGCTTCTGAATCTGTCTATCAGTGTGAATTTCAACCTGTCTCAATAGTGAATTCTAACAATGTATCGGTTGCACCTTATAAGGATCAGTTAACTCCGCGTGATTCTAATTGCGCTCAAGTACCCCGAGAGGAACGCAATAAAGTTAATATCGAAGCAATCAGAAACAAAAGTTATCCTCTCATTCGCCCAATTTATCTAGTTTTACGAACTGATGATACAACTGCTGAGGCATGGGGTGAATTTTACCTAAATGTTCTGCGAACTAACCAGGGGCAAACTCTAACGGAGAAAGCTGGTTTCCTACCGCAGCCGCAGCATTAAATAAACCTTTTGTCAAAATTCTACTACTTGGTTGGGTTTAGGGAGATGCATAACAAAATAAATTTCCAGCCGTCAAACTAGTACAAGTTAATACGGTTTAGTTAAGCCTTTTTCTCCCTTCCTGTCTGCCTCAACAGCTAAATTTCCTTAACTGAACGGTATTTAGGTATAAGTTTAAAAAACAATTTAGCGAGCCAAGTTTTGAGACTTGGGTTTTGATTTGTTTGATTTACAGTGAGCTTTCGGATTATTTCCGGTTTGAGTTTTTCGTATCGTGCTTTCAAGATATTTTTACTTTCTTCAAAAGAAATTTTAGCATGTGATTCTTGGCTTAGTTTTAACCAGTTTGCCAGTGAGGAGCGTTGTTCAGCAGAAAGAGTTAAAGTCATGACGCGAGTGCAATGCGTAGGTTCTTCTAAAGCAAATAAAAGTAGGTGATAGTAGCCAATATCTGCTAGATATTTGACTATATTTTGCCCTCTGTCTTCTTTTATATCTAAGAAATAAGATAACCATCGTGTGATATCAAGCTTCTGATCAGATAACACTGTTATCCATAACAGCATGGGGTATACATTCTCTGCGTAGATAAATTCAGTACTATCTGTTTTCCCTAAAAATTTTGCTATTTCTTTCTGGGGTAACATTGCCCAGAAAGTTGGTACAGTTCCTTGAGGAGTGTAGAGTAAATGTGGAAAGCAAATTGGTGCAATTGGTTTATTTTGGGGCCATATTTGCTGCAAACAAGTTTTTTCAGATAATGAAGTGAAAGGGACTAACTGCAATTGAGAAGGATCTTGAAAGTTGCTTATATCAATAGGACTCCTATCCAGTTTCTGCTGAATATTTTCCAAAACTGCTAATATTTGATTCAAATTCTGAGGACGAGCGGTGACTTCTTTTGCTAAACAACTCAGCACTAATTTTTTTATTTCCTGGGGGATTTCTACATTAGGAAGAATTTCTTCAAATAAAGGTGGAGTTTCAAAGCGATGAGCTTGATACCAATTACTAAAAGAGTTACTTTGTGTTTGAAAGGGATGTTTGCCAGTCAGCATCTCAAACATTAGCACTCCTAAACTGTAAATATCAGAGCGCATATCCAGTAGTTTACGTCCTTCCATATGTTCTGGAGAATAGTAAGGCAAACTACTAGCAAAAGAGTTCGTTAGAGTCATTCCAGAAAGCTCTGTTAAAAACTTGGCAATACCAAAATCGAGAATCTTGACTATCTCCCGTTTTTTGGCATCCTCTGTAATAAAAATATTCTCTGGTTTAATATCACGATGAATAACAGGAGAATTTTCTCCTTTAATACTAATACCTTGATGAGCGCACTGAAGACCTAAGCAAATTTGCTTACATAAATCTAAAAATTTTGATATTTCTAAAGGCTGATTTTTGATAATCTCTTTGAGACTTTTTCCATGAAGATATTCCATTACATAAAAAGGATTTTTTTCGTCAGTGACACCGTAACTTAATACGCGGACAATATGTTGATTTTTCCAACCTAGTTGAGCACCAATAAAAATTTCTTTGATAAAGCGTTGACACATTGGCCGATCTACCATAAGTGATAGAATTTTCATGGCAACTGGCATACCACCTTTGGCGGCATCTTCGGCTAAATAAACTCTGCTTATACTGCCTTTACCAATTAAATCTCTTATTAAGTAGCGGTTATTTAAGAATTTACCAATATAAATATCTAATTCTACTTTTTGCGTTATCATCTTTTCAAATAATTCACAACATAAGATTTAACAGTAAAAAAGATTTGAGCATTCTACATAAATTCAAGTTATAAAAGCTTCTAAATATTTGTAACATGTTGGGTAAAGTATTTGTATTAGAGTTTACACTGAAACGAAAAAAAAAGTTGCTTGATTTCCTCAACAAACTCAGTAATTACACTGTATAAGTGGGTCTTTTAAAAATCCAAGACCAACAAGATCCCCGACTTCTTAAAGAAGTCGGGGATCTTGGCAATGTTGAGCCTGAAAAAAGTTAACAAGCCAGTCTTTGACACTACGAGTAGCGCGGCAGTCATCTTCGTTGTAGCGTTGGATAACTTCCAGCAAGGCGCGATCGCCTGTTTTTAACCACTGATCATACCAGTAAATACACTTAGCGCCACTGGCTTCTGA
>CAZZVG010001052.1:0-3154 GCA_964657295.1 Iningainema sp.
GTCTCTACATTCTTTTTCGGAGAGGTCTATTACAGTGGGCTGCTGCCGACTCTTAAAGTTGGAGGCAGCACACAAGAACAGCGTTACTAGGCAGCAGCCCAAACGACAAGCCTGTCTTTTCAAAGGTTACAGCTTAAGTTGACACCAATGGAATAAGCCCCCCTTTTTAAGGGGGGTTGGGGGGATCTTCAGTCTGTGAATACTATTAACTGAACCGTATTACTGCATAACCTCAATCACTCTGGATTTAAAAATTCATTAGAGATTCAGACTACAGGAGGTAAAAAATTTGAGTTGTACCAAAAGTTGAGAGACATTTATCCAATGCTTGTGACTAATGACTAAATCAAAATATTGGAGACTAGTGAGAATTGATGCTGCGGGAAACCGCAAGATACTGGAAATTGCACCAGCTAAAGCGTTTTTCGCAAGAGCGTTTAATGAGTTCCCCTTTTCGCTATTCAGCGAAGTACTTAACTGGGTCTAAAGCTTTACCTTTGTCATAAGCGACACTAAAATGGTACAAACCGCGATAAACCATCTCCAAAGAAATGCGATCGCGCATGTAAAGAGAGTTCAGAGCGCGATCGCATCCTGGTGAGTCCAGTCCTTGCAGCTTGTTTCCCGCCGTAGGGAACTGGCGTTAGCGTTAGCGAAGCGTTAGCGAGAAACGAGGGTCACCCGAAGGGCGTCGGAAACCCTCCTGCAGCGCTACCTCACCGCTCCGCGTCTACGCATCGAATACACAAGTTGAAAATGCTATAATCAAAGCAGTACACAAATGCTATAATATAAAGCCAAGTGGAAAAAATAGAACTGCAACTTGACGATAAAACCTTAGAGAAAGCACGTTGGTTGGCGAAATCGCACCATCGTGACTTGTCGGAATTGATTGCATATGCAATCAATCAACTGGAGGTAACAGATCCACCGAAAGACCGCTTGCTGGGACTTTTTGCTGATGATCCTGAGTCAGTAGATCAGATGCTTGAAGAAGTTATGAAAGATAGGGCAGCACACCCATTAAATCAAAGATTTGGATAAAGCACTACTTGATACGGATATTTTTTCTGAGATTCTTAAGGGGATTAACCTGCGTGTTGCTGCTAGAGCTTCGACTTATCGTTCTAACTTCGGTTGCTATACTGTATGCATTGTTACAGTAATTGAGATTGTCAAAGGCTGGCATAAACTTCAACGTGAAGACAAAATTCAGCAGTTTTTTGCTGAAATTTCTGATGCGGAACTGTTAACACTGGAACTCAGCGACGCTGAATTGTCAGGGCGGATCTATGCAGATTTAGAACGCACAGGACAACCGATTGGACTAGCCGATGCCATAATTGCGGCTATTGCCATCCAACAAGACTTGACTTTAGTTAGTGGTAATTTATCACACTATCAACGAATTCAAGGGCTGGGTTACAGCCTGAAGCTGGATAATTGGCGAACATAGAAGTTAGATCATGTCCGCTAGGGTAGACTTCCCTGCTGCCATTCCTAGAGTAGTTGCAGTTGGCGCAACCAATCTTGTGGGTCATCGTGCACCATATAGTAACTACGGCAAGGGATTAGCGGTAGTTGCGCCGAGAGGAGATCTGGATTCACCAGCATTACTAGGTGGGATTCCCACAACAGGCGGCACTTGGCTTGATGCCTCTTAAATAAGCGATTACTTTAACTGCCCCACATACTGCCTTTCCAAAAATTTGATACCAACAACACATGCTTTCCTTCGTTTACGATCGCCTGCCTTTAGTCAAAACTCCAGTATTTAAAGTTGAGAGAGTAGGCACTCGTGCTGCAAAACTATATCACCAAGTAGATCTATTAGTTATGACCGAATAATTTAAAATTCCGGAATTATGAATTAATTAATAATTAATTCATTGAGGGACAGAGCAACTAATTTTAATTATGAATTCGGAAAAAAAGCAAAGCATCCTTACTGCAGAGCAAGTGTATAAATGCAGGGGAACCTAAATAAAAAGTTGCAACGCATTCTTTCTTTTCCATAAATAAATTTACTTGCTCTGTACCCTCAATTAATTAATTACGAATTACGAATTATTCGGTCAAGCATGGTGCGTTACGGCTGCCGCAAGAGCGCACCCTACATAAGAATGGCACTTACTTAAGCAGGCTTGTTTTCCTGCATCACTCTAATTAAAAATCGTAGAGCCTCATTGACTGCCTCGGAATCTGGAAACATCTTGGCAACATCTGGCTCCAACCGAACAGTTGTGCCACCAAAACTCTTGCGTTCAGAACCTAGCCTTTTAACACGTAGACTCTTTAAGTCATATTCTGAACGAAGTTCATCTTCCATTTCGGACTCATCAACCTTCTTCATATGCTTCTCGCTCGGCTCGTGTTGCTTCTCTTGCACTAATTAAACGAATGGAGTTTCCTCTTTCTGTGTACGACACGATCAGTATGCGCCCACGGTTTGACTCTCCAACAATAATGTAACGCTCCTCATCCTCAGAGTGATCTGGATCGTAAAAATCAACGTAGAGCGGATCATTGAAAACAGTTTTAGCTTCTTCAAAGGAAACTTTGTGCTTGGACAAGTTTGTAGCTGCTTTGTTTTCGTCCCACTCAAACTTCATCAACTCACGGTAGGATCAAATTTTGGAAAGTGATTGACTTAAATTCTACCATTCTCTTCATTGTTTGCCAAAAATTGCAGCGATGCTGGCTACTAAGCAAAAGTATGGCAGTCCCTCGCAGTGGGCTGCATTTACGTTGATTGGGGAAGCAGAGTGAGTACGCCTGTCGTCGATTATGGTGCGTTACCAACAGTTAGGGCTGTTTCAATCCCGCGAACGGCTTTCATTTATTTGAAAGTCCAAAACCTCTAATTCTTTGGACTTAAAATTAAATTTCAATCCCGCGAACGGGTTTCATTTATTTGAAAGCTATTTAGAAGTAACTGATGAGCAAGTAATCGCAGGTTTCAATCCCGCGAACGGGTTTCATTTATTTGAAAGTTGAAAGCCTAGTGCAATCGGCTGCTCCGCTCCTAGCGCGATGTTTCAATCCCGCGAACGGGTTTCATTTATTTGAAAGATTAATCGCATGTTTCTTCGTGTCAACTAGTTGAGTGTTTCAATCCCGCGAACGGGTTTCATTTATTTGAAAGCAGTAAGAT
>CAZZVG010001053.1:0-3144 GCA_964657295.1 Iningainema sp.
TTGTTGGGTGTGGGATGAGCTTAACAGAAAACGCGTCGCGAGGAAGATCGGGAAAATGCAAAATTGGTTATCCAAATTCATCTACCGCAAACGTCGTCAGGTTTGCGTCTCTCTATTCAAGACTTATCGAGAGATCAGTTCTGCCTCTGTAGATGAATTGTGGCAAAAGGTGGTGGACTTAGGAGATGTTTCCTGGCATCCATTGTTAAAAAGTACTAACTTACCTTGCGGATTGGTACCAAAACCAGGATTGATTTACCAAGCCGTGACACGCTTATCGCCAATTCCGATTCGCATATTTGTAGAACGTGTGAATCCTCGAGAGTTGCTGACTGTAAGAGTGTTAGCAATTCCTGGGATCGAGGAACGAGTGACTTATCGAGTAGAGTCTACAGTTTGTGGCACTTGTTTGTCTTATTCTGTAACATTACGCGGTTGGTTATCACCTTTGATTTGGTCTTTTTCTCGCCCTTATGCAGATCGCGTCGCTCGTTCCTTGGTTGAGGCTGTTGAGAAGACAGCATTATCGGCAGTTTCAGGTAAAAGGAAAGACGGTTGTTTTGATTTTTAGAATTAGCTTCTTCCGCGATGAGCAATTCCCCTAAAAAGCTAAGATCTAGATAGATTAATCATTGAGTTTTGTTAAAATTTGTTACAGAGAATCTGTAAAATACTATGTACGATGTCCTAGATTCCCGATCAGTCTTAGAAGTGTTACGACCAGTGCAAGATCCAGAACTCCACAAAAGTCTGGTAGAAATGAACATGATTCGTAACATTAAAATTGACGATGGCAAGGTAAGTTTCACATTGGTGTTAACCACACCTGCTTGTCCATTACGTGAGTTTATTGTTGAAGACTGTCAAAAAGCTGTGAAAAAGCTTCCAGGAGTGACGGACGTATCGATAGAGGTGACAGCCGAAACACCCAAGCAAAAAAGCCTAAGCGATCGCACTGGCATCCCCGGAGTCAAGAATATTATCGCCATTTCCAGTGGTAAAGGCGGTGTGGGGAAAAGTACTGTTGCCGTGAATGTCGCAGTTGCTTTAGCTCAAACAGGGGCACTGGTTGGTTTACTTGATGCCGATATTTACGGTCCTAATGACCCCACAATGCTAGGACTAAGTGACAGTCAAATAACAGTACGTTCAACAGAAAAAGGTGATATACTGGAACCTGCATTTAATCACGGCGTCAAACTAGTATCAATGGGCTTTTTGATTGATCGAGATCAGCCTGTGGTTTGGCGAGGACCAATGCTTAATGGAGTGATTCGCCAGTTCCTTTACCAAGTGGAATGGGGAGAACTGGACTATTTGATTGTGGATATGCCTCCAGGAACGGGGGATGCTCAGTTAACTTTGACACAAGCAGTACCGATGGCAGGTGTCGTCATTGTCACCACACCGCAAAATGTCGCACTGTTAGATTCTCGCAAAGGCTTACGGATGTTTCAGCAGATGAACGTCAAAGTCTTGGGAATAGTCGAAAATATGAGCTACTTTATTCCGCCAGATTTGCCGGACAAACAGTATGACATCTTTGGCTCTGGAGGTGGCGAGAAAACTGCTTTAGAGTTGGGCGTGCCATTAATCGGGTGCGTGCCATTAGAAATTTCCACAAGAATTGGTGGTGACAACGGTATTCCCATAGTTGTTGCCGAACCGGACTCGAAAAGTGCACAAGCTTTAAAGGCGATCGCCCTTGCCATCGCTGGCAAAGTTTCTGTTGCGGCTTTGACATAAAAAAGTAAATTTTTGTCTGGTTTTGATGACTCAGCTACAGAATACAGATTTTTAGTTACTCTAAATTTTAAATTTAAGTCTAAAATCTTACAATGCTCCTAAAACGTTCAATGCCCAAAATCCGCTGGCAGTATTGGGTTAAACCCTGGCAGCAAATAGACTGGTTACTATTTGGTTTACCAGTTGCTCTGACTATATATGGCGGAATTATGATCCGCAGTACAGAATTGACCCAAGGTTTAACTGACTGGTGGTGGCACTGGCTCATGGGTGGCATTGGCTTGATCGTAGCGCTATTTATTGCCAGGATTCGTTATGAAAACCTGATTCAGTTGCATTGGGTAACATACGCAATGACCAACATTAGCCTAATTGCAGTCATGCTCGCGGGCACAAGTGCTAAAGGGGCACAGCGTTGGATCAGTATTGCTGGTATCCCCGTTCAACCTTCAGAATTTGCCAAAATAGGATTAATCATTACTTTAGCGGCACTATTACACAAGCGCACTGCGACTAGTATCGATAATGTCCTCAGGGCTTTAGCTATTACCGCTGTACCTTGGGCATTGGTCTTTTTACAACCAGACTTGGCAACATCACTTGTATTTGGTGCGATTGTTTTGGCAATGTTGTACTGGGCAAATGCCAACCCCAGCTGGTTAATCTTGCTGGTTTCTCCTCTGGTAGCAGCGATTCTGATGAGTATACCTTGGCCAATCCCGATAGTTTTGTTTCACGAGGTATATTTGGCACCTTTAGGGTTGGCTTGGTCGGGCGGTATGGCCATACTTGGCTCTTTATCTCTTCCCACTCGTCATTTTTGGCTAAGTGGTATAGGTGCATTGTGCTTCAACCTTTTGGGTGGTGAAGTCGGGGTTTTTGCCTGGAATCATGTGTTAAAAGAGTATCAAAAAAATCGGTTGACTGTATTTGTTAACCCCGAACACGATCCCCTTGGGGCTGGTTATCACCTCATCCAATCTCGCATTGCTATCGGTGCTGGGGAATTTTGGGGAGCCGGTCTTTTTAAAGGCCCGATGACTCAACTAAATTTCGTTCCCGAACAGCATACTGACTTTATTTTCTCTGCCGTCGGTGAAGAATTCGGTTTCATTGGTTGTGTGATTGTACTCATTGTCTTTTGCTTAATTTGTCTGCGCCTGTTGCACATCGCCCAGACTGCCAAAGATAACTTTGGTTCGTTATTGGCGATTGGCGTTTTGTCGATGATCGTATTTCAGATGCTTGTCAACATCGGTATGACTGTAGGATTAGCACCCGTAGCTGGAATTCCCCTACCTTGGTTGAGTTACGGTCGTTCCGCTATGCTGGCAAACTTTATAGCGATTGGAATCGTAGAATCCGTCGCCAATTATCGACAACGACCAAAGTATTGAA
>CAZZVG010001054.1:0-3141 GCA_964657295.1 Iningainema sp.
GTGCGGCATCTTTGGCATGGTAGGTCAAAATTAAGTCAGCGCCAGCGCGTTTAAAGCCAGTAAGAGTTTCCATGACGACACGCTGTTCATCAATCCAGCCGTTAAGAGCAGCAGCTTTAATCATGGAATACTCACCGGAGACGTTGTAAGCGGCGACAGGTAAATTGCTGGCTTCCTTGACACGCCAAATAACGTCCATGTATGCTAAAGCAGGCTTCACCATCAGCATATCAGCGCCTTCAGCGATATCGAGATCGATTTCTTTGATCGCTTCGCGGACATTACCAGGATCCATTTGATAAGTTCTGCGATCGCCAAACTGGGGTGTTGAATCGGCAGCATCTCGGAACGGCCCGTAGTAAGCCGAAGCATACTTAGCCGCATAGGATAAAATCGGAGTATCTTGGAACCCAGCTTCATCCAAGCCCGTGCGAATTGCTTGCACGAATCCATCCATCATCCCGGAAGGTGCGATGACATCTGCACCTGCTTTTGCTTGGGAAACAGCTGTTTTCTTCAGCAGTTCTAGAGTCGGATCATTCAAAACCCGTCCTGTTAAATCACCGACTTGCAGGTAACCACAGTGACCGTGACTTGTATACTCACATAGACAAGTGTCGGCGACAATCACAAGATCAGGCACTGCTTGTTTGACTGCAGTCGCAGCTTTTTGGACTATGCCGCAATCGTGCCATGCGCCAGTCGCATCTAAGTCCTTGTCTGCTGGTATCCCAAATAGAATAATAGCGGGAATTCCCAAATCGTAGACTTCTTTTGCTTCTTCAACAATTTTGTCTACCGAAAGTTGGTAGACTCCTGGCATAGATTTCACTTCCTTGGCAATTCCCTCACCTGGAACGGCAAACAGAGGGTAAATTAAATCACTGGTAGTTAGAACAGTCTCGCGTACCATGCGGCGCAGTTGAGGAAGAGTACGCAGACGGCGAGGTCGATGAGTAGGAAACATAGATATTTTCTAGCGTAAAGACGATCCTTCATAGGGAAATTTACCCCATGAAGTATAGTACGACGCTATGACTCCTCAGTTTTCAAACTATTACGAAACATTAACAAGTCACCTAGATTGCCGTTTTCTCCCGTAAAAATTTGCTGTGCCAGAAACTTGAAATTTTGGCAAATGATTTAGGATCGCTACAGAAGCAATTAACGATATTGTGATCGCGCTCTGGAATGAGGTTTTGTGTTATGCCAATCTACTTTTACTGGGGTGAAGATGATTTTGCCATAGAAAAGGCTGTCTCACTTGTGCGCGATCGCGTTCTCGATCCTCAATGGACAAGTTTTAACTACACTTCATTCTCCTCAGATGTCTCTGATGCCGAGATCCAAGGGTTAAATCAAGTCATGACACCGCCCTTCGGATCTGGGGGACGCTTAGTCTGGCTTGTCAATACTACCCTTAGTCAGCACTGTCCGGAAGATGTGTTAGTAGAATTACAGCGCACCCTGCCAGTCATTCCCGATAATTCATTTTTGTTACTTACAAGTAGTCACAAACCCGATGAACGTCTCAGATCGACGAAAATTTTGAAAAAGTTTGCCGAAATTCGGGAATTCTCACTCATCTCTCCTTGGAAAACGGAATTACTTCTACAGTCTGTTAACCGAGCTGCACAAACTGTTGGTGTGAAATTGACTCCTAGAAGTGCGGATCTGCTGGTGGAATCTGTTGGCAACGATACACGCCTCCTCTACAATGAGCTAGAGAAATTACAGATCTATACCCAAGGTAGTAACCAAGCTTTGGATGAAAACACTGTAGCTCTTTTAGTCAGAAATGTCACACAGAATAGCTTACAATTGGCAGTAGCAATGAGAACAGGGGATACAGTCAAGGCTTTAGCAATTTTGGCAGATCTCCTGACTGCTTGTGAACCTGGTTTACGAATAGTGGCAACACTTATTGGTCAATTTCGCACTTGGTTATGGGTAAAAATTATGATAGAAAGCGGTGAGCGAAATCAACAAGCGATTGCCCAAGCTGCTGACATCGGCAACCCCAATCGCATTTACTATTTACAAAAAGATGTCCAATCTCTTTCCGTACAGCAACTTATTTCCTGTTTACCGCTTCTATTAGAGTTAGAAGTTAGCCTTAAACAAGGAGCTTCAGAGATGTCAGTACTTCAGACTAAAGTAGTGGAAATTTGTCAAGTATGTCAAAAAGGAAGAGCGTAAGGATTCAGCATTCTCGCCTACCACTCTCCACACTTGTGAAACTGGTAAGAACTCTAGTTATGTCACCTGTGTCTACAAAATTCCGGAATGATCGCTGACTACTGAGTGTTCTTTTGCTGAATCTAGACAAAGCCTAACGCTGGAACTTCTTCCTACTAAAATAATTCAAACTGCTTAACAGATTCCCACGGTAGTTGTTCATCATAAAAAATATGAATAGATTTTACCATTACGTCTTCCGACATAAATTAATTCAGATGCGTTTCCAAACTTTGTTTCTCATTATTGTCACTACTTTAGGTTTGGGTTCCGGCGTTTTCCTCTCGGTTTCAACAGTTAACGCTCAAAGTTTATCAGTTAGCAATGATGAATTCAATAGTTATGCGAGAGCGATGTTATCAATGGAGCCAGATCGTCAGCGAGCTTTTAGAAAAATCAAAGAAATTCTCGGCGATCGCGATGTTCCTCAAATTGTTTGTAACGATCCCAATAGTATCAATAGTCTTCCTAGCGAAGCTCATAATATTGCTGTGAAATACTGTAGCCGTTACCAACAAGTCGTTGAAGATAGTGGTTTAAGTATTGATCGTTTTAATAAGATTACCGTAGAATTACAAAACAGCACCGATTTAAAAAACCAAATTTACAAAATATTAATTCACATGCAAAAGAATTCTAGTCCATAGTAAGTAGCGTGTAGCGGAATCAAAAATTTGCGGTTGTAAAAATTTAAAAAGCTAGGATTATAGGCTCTTAGAGCAATTCCGTAGACGCGTAGCGGGTTTCCCCGCTCTCACGGCGACGGTGTTAGCGTAGCCTTAGCGAGTCATCCAGCGTCACCCGATAGCGGTAGCATTAGCGACGTTCTTATACGGATTTCACGAAAGATCTGACCGAACAAGGCAAAAGTTAAAAGTTAAAAGGCAAAAGAAAGAAAAAGAA
>CAZZVG010001055.1:0-3140 GCA_964657295.1 Iningainema sp.
TTACTTGCTTTGCTGAGTCAGCTTTAAAACGGTCAACCAGTAGATTGAAAGCCTCTTTATCATCCTTATGAGTGAGAACATAAGCTCGTAACTGAGTCTTACTCATTTTGTTGAAATTTGGTTTCATAATATTCGTCATTGTACTTCAAAAGGAAGCTAGATATGACTGGACGCACGGTATAGCTAAAAGAAAAACTGATAAATGGGAAGGTATAATTATTAAGCGAACAAGACGGGTTTCTTTGACCTTTAGAACTGTTATTCTTCCAGATTAGCAATAGCCGACTACAAACGCGGTGCATTTTTACTGAAAAAAACTTAACTAGAGCTAGCTGGCGTAACAGATTGCTCTGTTTCTGTTACTGATTTCTGTCCTAATTTTGGTTCAGTCCCTGCAAGTAGACGTTCAATATTACTACGGTGGCGAAAAATCACGAACAAACCACCGAAAAGACCTAACAAAATATATGGTAAAGGTTGATGCAACAGTCCCATGAGAATAGAAACGGAGATGGCACCGCAAATTGAACTCAAAGAGACAATCCGCGATATTGCCATGACAATGGCAAACACCGCCAGGGTTGCCAAACCTACCTGCCAATTCATTGTTAGCAAAATACCCACACCGGTAGCAACTGATTTACCGCCAGTAAACCCTAAAAAAATTGATTTGCTATGTCCTAATACGGCGGCTAACCCAGCTAAAGCGACTATCAAGGGTTGCCATGTTTGGGGATTTATCGTTGATGGAATTAAATTTTGACTGAGGGTAAAATTGAACAACCAGTAAACGAGGGCGATCGCCAGTACTCCCTTTAAGCAATCAACAATTAAAACGAATGCCCCTGGACCTTTACCCAAAGTTCTTAACACATTGGTTGCTCCAGTAGAGCCAGAACCAACTTCCCGAATATCAATGCCTTTTAACAGTTTAACTGCGATGTACCCTGTGGGAATGGAACCTAATAGGTAAGCGATGATGACAACTACCGCGCACAGACTTATCCAAATAGTCATATTAAAAGTTGGTTCTTGGTCGTAAGTTGTTAATTATTAATTGTTAATTGTTGATTGTTTAAAACCACTAACAATTAACCATTAACCAAATTCTCAAAAATCATCATCATAATTTCTCATGTTCTTGGGATCTGGGGCAAAAGCCAGCCATAAAGGAAATTGTAATAATGCCAGACTAATTTGTTCTTCAGAATCGTCAATCAAAATTAAAGGCAGTTGATTGGCTTTCACCAACCGATCAGCTTTTTGCGCCATAGCTTCGGGAGCCTCAAATATCACCACACCCCGATCAGGACCAAAATCTGGGCGACTAATACCCAAGCAATCTTGTAAGCCGCGTCGCCATTCTCCCAAACGCTCCGGTGAATTTGCCAATACTAAAGTACGGACGCGATCGCCATGCAACTTGTTCAATATTGAAATAACTGCCGAGGCAATCAGGATATTTTGCAACCTACTGCCCATCGTCCGTAGCGCACCCCTTCCTCCTTGATTGAAAAACCAGTTAGAGACTCGTTCGGCATGAACGGGTTCAAAGGTGCGGCGCAGTTGCCAAGGTGAGCCATAATAATCCGGTTTATTACGGTACTGATCTATTAAGCGGCGAATTTGCTTTGTCGTATCTTGAAACTGCTGTTGTCCGAATTGTGGTGTTCCTAAGCGATCTTCTGCTGGCTTCGCCTCTTTGACAAACGGTTTGTCGAGTTCTTTGACAGCCGGAACGAGTGGCAACTGCTCTGCGGCGGCTGCCAAATCTTGTAAGCTACCAGTCAGATAGTCTTTGAAACCCTGGACTCGAATTGCCAAGTCTTGAGAAGCTCCGGCAAAAGTAGTTCGCATCTCGTTCCGGATACGTTCTTGACGGCGTTCGAGTTGTTCGATAGAAATTTGCAGCGCTCCTTTGCGTTGTTCTAGCTGTTCAAGCGCCTCTTGCATCAGTCGTCCCATCGAGATTTGAGTTGCACTCATCTGCTCTTGAAGAGTTTTGTAGGACGCTTGAAGGTTGCTGATTTCTACTTTTAGTGCTTGTTCTTGCTGCTGCAACTCTTTTATACGCTGGGAAGCTACATCTTCTTTTGTGCGATTATCTTCTAATTTTATTTCTGACTTCAGGATGGCAGTTTCTGCTTCTATTTGCACAAGAGCTTCAGTAGTTGATGATTCAACTGTAGAACTTGGTACTTCTGCATCTAACGTCGGCAGAGAAAATGCCTGGTTTCGATGTGTTGAATCCATCACTGATTCAACAGATAATTCCGGTTGCTCAGTTGTCGGGCTTTGTTCTTCTTTTGGCATCAACGACTCATGAGTTTGTTGTGGGGTTTGAGATTCCTCTCGGTTCATATACAATAATGTGCTTCCTATAACATCAACAAATAGCTTTCTGTAATTTACAAGTTGTAAAAGTTGAGATCAAACCTCTACCTGACAAAGGTTTTTGCTCTTAAGGCGACTGACGTGACATTTCTCAGTCTACATCAGAAGTCCGAGAGAACTAAGTACGGGGACAACGCTCTTCCAGGCAGGTTTTGAGGGTGTTCGGGTCAAATAAAATCGGTAAGAAGTGAATACTCTTTATTTCTTTAAAATAAAAAAGGATGGGAACTCTAGGCCAGAAAATCCGCCAGTTTTGCCATTCGCAGTAAGGAAAGCGCCGAAGTAACTTTTCGCCTCTGTAAATATCAAAGTCAGTAATGCTAAATTCTAGACGTAGGGTGACTGCCTGAAACAAGAGAAACAAGCCAAACAAGCCAAAAACAGAACCTAGCCAAAGCTGCACAACAAGCAATGGAATGGCAACAATAACCAACGCTAAGGGAATCTTATAACTAGGCTTGAGTTCCACAGTTGATGCTGAGTTAGACGTAAATGACGTAGCCACACTTAAAAATCCTGGTTTTTTATTGGACATTATTCCTATTTTAAGAGAAGAAATAGAGACTTTGCTGATTTTCTGCTTTGTTGCGTCTCTACAGGAGATAGGTGTCAGGAGCTTTAAATTATCTCTCCCCGAATCCCCGAATCCCTTCAGGATGGCTTGAGATTGTTCAGTTGTGACTGTGCTTTGAGCAGTTATTTTCCTCCTGGCAGAAACGATGCACTACCAGTTCCCCGAAACATTA
>CAZZVG010001056.1:0-1775 GCA_964657295.1 Iningainema sp.
TGTTCCCTGTTCCCTGTTCCCTGTGTTTCTTAGGAGTTATATAATTGATAGAGGATTCACAAATATGATTCTAAATTTATGAAGTTAATTAGACTTATGTCTCGCTTTGTTGCTTTAATGCCTAGCAACAATGACGACAATTACCTACTTATTCTTGAAGGTAGCTCCGAAGGTATCCTCATTCATGATAATGACCTCAATATTTTAACCAAATATTTAGGAGATGAAAAAAAACTATTTGCTACACCTAAAACTGAGTATACGCTTGCAAATTTAGCCAAACCACACGCTGTAGAAATACTACAAGCCAGAATCGCTAGACATGAATCAATGAGCGATACTGAAGCCGCACAAAAAGCCGAAGTGTGGGAAAGATTTAAACAAAATATCGATGCTGAACGACCCGATGGGTGTAAACTATATTCTTAATCTATGGCAATAGTTAACAATTACCAACATGGCAACTTTTTTAGCAATATTACCTGTTATAGACGCTCCCTCACCCAAGATCTAAATGCTTTCATAGTCGCATTTCTGCCAAAATTACTCCTTACCAAATACTCTGGAATCACCTCAGCAATCAGTAAATTAGGGAAAATGCGACTAGTATTAGATTCAACATATTTACCATCTTGAAGCACGTTGATTTCTAGCTTCCGTCCATTCCATCGCCATAGTTCAGGCACTCCCAACGCTTCATAATTACGAAAGCGAGTGCGGGAAGTAATATCAATTTCAATCGCTAAATCTGGGGGAGGGTCTGTTTCTAAATTGATTCTCTTCTTACCTCTGACAGCAGCTTCATTTTGGATATAGAAACAATCGTCAGGTTCTACACCTTCTGTCATATTTTCTTTATCAAAAGTAGTAGACCCCAAACTCCAAAACTCAATCTCTAGTTCTTCAAGTAATGCTTTTACCAAGTCGCCAATGATGACTTTGGCAGCTTCATGTTCTGGTAGGGGTGTCATGATTTCCAGTATCCCTTGACTATAAGATACTCTAGAACTGCGATTTTCTCCTAGCTCTTCTAAAATGTGTTTGTACATTTGCCAAGAGACATTTTTAATCAACAATTGATGACCAGGGGAAACGATTAATTGATTTAATTCCAGTAGCATAAGTTGACTCCTAATATGATGCACACCATTTGAGGAATCCTGACAACATGGCTGTTGTTTCTAGCATGATAGCTATATCTGGCAGACCTGAGGCTATCTTTTATGAACCCAAGGTACAAAAGAACGCGAATTTGAAATGATCGTGTTTTCCGCTACAGTTCAAAGATAATGGCGACTGCCGTACACCCGATACTTCATGACGACTCTACTTAGTCTGCGATCTGCCACCGCACGTAAGGACGCGAATCTAGTATAGTGCGATCGCTTTCGCCTGAGAACCAAGATGAATTGGTTGCAGGTTTCACCGAACAAGGTCGAGGAGATTATACACCACGAGTTGGGTGAAAGTTCCGCAGGCTTCGCCCTTTCTTCTGCTCTCGGTCGTGCTATGCGCTAAAATCCGTTCGCGCTGACGATCGCAAATTCCCACAGTGCGTCCCTTGACAACTGGTTACGCCACAGGTTTTGCGATCGCTGGCTTGTAGATCACAGAACCAAAACCTACCCTAAGCATAATTGCCGGACCTAATGGATGGGGCAAAAGTACGCTTACTAGCGCCACTCAAGCCACCCCGGTAAAGTATAAGACTTCATCTTCTTTGTTAGTCACTGCTACAATATGGCAGTATGGTTCAACAAAGAAAGCCATGTCAA
>CAZZVG010001056.1:1785-3140 GCA_964657295.1 Iningainema sp.
AGTGGTCGCCATTGGCGACCGCTTCCCCCCTCATGAGCGTAAATTCAGGCACCTCTCAATTTGACGATCGCCTATGCTGAGATTGGTTTACGTATTATCAACATTTATACAGTTACATCTATGACTTTTTATTGCGTAACCTTATTCTCGCGAGTCGTGTTAGTTTACTACACTCCTATTGGTGTATTAAGGGTTTACCCTTATAGGTGCAAGATATGAGGTACCATTGCCATCGAAGCTAAGAGCAATATTGTTGCCATCGTAGACAAAACGCTCGACTTGTGGGGTAGCACCATTAGTGCTTACTGTTTTAGCAATGCGACGATTGTTAACATCCAATCTACAAAGCTAACCAAACACAGAATTCGTAAATAGATTGTCTCAAAGTTTTCTTTCAATCAATAATTCCATTTCAGAATATGAAACATCTTTTTTTACCCATACTTCGATAAGCTCACTAGCTAATTGTGAAGATTCGTCTGAAAGTTCGCACGTAATAACTAACTCTTCAACAAAATTTCCATCATCAATCGGTCCAAATTTATCCATCCATGCTCCAATAGAGATTATTTCTTTACTTGGCTCGTCTTGATAAATACAAATACCTTTTCTATTATCTGGCGATATTAAACTATAAATTGGACTGCCATCTAAAAATGGAGTTCCATCAACAAAATGAACGTTCAACCACGTTTTCCAACCATGTTTCTGTCCGTGGTTTTTTACAAGAATATTCTCACACAAATTACACCACATTTTTTCAGAAGCTTTGTATTCCTCAATATTTGACAAAAAGTTCTTAAATACATGGTTTACCATTTTTTTCAACTCTAATCATACCAATTCTCCATAAAGTCAAGCTTAATTTATCTTTTTGACTGGGATCAAATATTAGGCTTATATTTACAGAGAATTGGAATTGCCATCATTTTTATATCTAGGGAACAAAAGCTCTACCTTTGTTAACTTCTATATCTATTCTAATTGCCTGATTGTCTTTTTTAGAAAATTTTTGTTGAACATAAGCATCTACTCCTCCGTTGTCTGCTGCACTATTAATGCATTTCTCTGCCTTGGTAAAAAGTTGTTCTCTCAGTTTGAGTTCCTTTTTGGTAAGCTGGCTTTTGAGAATTGTTAGGTAATTTAATCCTTCTATTCTTGTTGGAGGAGTTTTTCTAGCCCAGGGAACAGACTTTTCTGTTCCACCTCCTTGAGCCTGTATTCTCCCTCGATGATCAGGTTTTTTTTCATCACAATCATTAGGATTAGGTGCATCAGTTACATCAGTTCTTGGTATACTTACAGGTTCCCTACGCCGCCTCTTGTTGCGTCCGAGTCGGGGCATTGGTTCTGCA
>CAZZVG010001057.1:0-3137 GCA_964657295.1 Iningainema sp.
ATTTGTCGTAGATGCCAATCGCTGTATTGCTTATCATACGATTGAAAACCGGGATGAGGATTTGCCAAAGAGCATTGTACCGCATCTGCAGGGTTGGGTTGCAGGTTGCGACATTTGTCAAGATGTTTGTCCTTGGAATCAGCGTTTTGCTCAAGAAACTGATATTGCCGAATTTAAACCCTACTCTGGGAATGTTGCACCTAAGCTGGTAGAATTAGCGGAAATATCAACTGAAGAGTGGAACAAACGATTTCCGGCATCAGCATTGCGGCGGATTAAGCCAAAAATGTTACGGCGGAATGCCCGTGCTAATCTTGACGCATATAGGGCCAAAGAATGACTCAAAAAGCAATTATCTTTGATTTTGATGGCACAATTGCTGACACGGTAGATGCTCTTGTTGGGATCGCCAATCGTTTAGCTAAAGAGTTTGGTTACATCCCAATCGCTCCAGATGAACTGTCCTTACTGAAAAATTTAACTTCTAGAGAAATTATTAAGTACTCAGGGATATCTATTTTTAAGATACCTTTTCTAGTTAAAAAAGTAAAATCCGAATTAAAAAACAAAATTCCCGAATTAAAGCCTATACCAGAGATTAAAGAAGCCTTAATCACACTCAAAAGTGAAGGAAATAGACTGGGAATTATTACTTCTAATTCTCAAGAAAACGTCACAGAATTTCTCAAGATAAATGATTTGGATAATCTCTTCGATTTTATTTATTCGGGAATTACAATTTTTGGAAAAACAACAATAATTAACAATGTATTAAAGCAAAAGCAAATAAAACCTCAAGAAGCGATTTATGTCGGAGATGAAACGAGAGATATCGAAGCAGCGAAGAAAGCCAATATTAAAGTAGTTGCAGTCGCGTGGGGTTTCAATTCCAAACAAGTCTTGGCTAAAGAAAATCCAGATTTTCTGATTGATCGACCCAGCGAACTTCTAGAAGTCGTCAAAGCAATCTAGATCCCCGACTTCTTAAAGAAGTCGGGGATCTGGGGATCTGTGTCTTGAATTATAACATAAGTAAACCCAACCGCACACCAAGAGTCACAGCCTCAGTGCGCGTGGAAACACCCAGTTTTTGAAATATCGATGAGACGTGAAATTTAACAGTATGCTCAGAAATGCTTAAGCGTTTGGCTATAGCCTTATTGCCCAGTCCAAAACCCAGCAGCTGTAAAACCTCTATCTCCCTTGGTGTCAACGCTTGCACAGGATTTGCGATTGCATCAGTCAAACTAGACTCTTTCAGGGGAAGCAAAGACTCGACAACATCGGGGTGCAGCACCACCAATCCGGAAGCGACTGCTTCAACTGCCGCCATCATCTCCGCCTCCGTGCTGGCTTGAGGTAATATCCCTCGGACACCAGAATTAAGGTAAAATTCTAAATCAATACTGCTAATGTCAGTAAAAACAATAATTGCCACAGATGCATCCTGAGACATATCTGTTAATTGACGCAGAACATCAGTCGGGTGGTAGTCTGAATCCCTGTGAGCAAATGAAACCAGTAGCACCACATCAGGTTGTAATTGCAGAACCTCTCCTGTCAGTGCATCTAAGTTTGATGCACTACTCGTCAAGACAGTCAATTTAGAATTAGTCGTCAGCACAGCTGACAAACCTGCCCTGACGACTGGATTCGTCGCAATTACCAACACCCGAATCATACCGCCTCCACTACAGTTTTACCAGCTTCTAAAAAACTCTGTACCGCAAAGCTGGGTATTGCTACAGCTAAGGCATCAACAATCATCGTATTAATACCGATGACTCTACCGAGACAATCAGCAAGCGCACCACCAGAATTCCCAGGAAACAACTGAATATCAGCTATGAGGGCACGCTGATGATTGGTATGAATAATCCCCGTTGTGACAGTACCCTTGTCACCAAAAGGATTTCCCACTGCCAAAACTAACTCACCGACTCGCAACGCTTTGGCATCTCCAATAGTTGCTGTTGGCAAGTCAAACGCCGCAATTTTCAAGGCGGCTAAATCTCGCTGTGGATCAAAGTGTGTCCGCACGGCATCAAAAACCTGCCCATTCCATTCGACAGTTACAGTCTTGCTAGTTGCAACATGAGCATTAGTGATAATCAATCCGTCAGATGTCCAAATGACACCGCTCCCACTGCCAGAATTTCGAGTTTTTACTTGTACAGTGCTTTGGCGTAGTTGCTCTGCTACCGATGCTAGCTCAGTCGTGATGTTGATAAATGTCGTAGTCATTTTTGGCTGATTGTTAATTGTTCTACCAATTACTGTACGGGCGGGTTTTACGAGATTTTTCGTTTCCAGACGACTTATCGGTAAACCCGCCCCTACTAACCACCAATATCGGTTGGTTTTTCGCCGATCGCGATCGCTAACTCAATTAACGTCCCACCGCGTACAATCTGTGCTATAATCTCTTTCCCAATGCGATCGCTGCTATTGAGAAACGCTAAGACATCAGCCGTATCGTTGACAAAAGTGCCATCAAAGGAAATTAACACATCCCCAAGCAGTACACCTGCACTGTAAGCCGGGCCGTTTGCTTCCACATTGACGACAATCACCCCACCATGAGAGGTTAAATTTAGTGAGGTTTTGAGATTTTCTGGCAAGCGTACAGGTTGCATTCCTAAACCCAAATAACCCTTAGCAATACGTCCCTTTGCTAGTAGTTGATCAATCACCCGATTAACTGTATTCTCTGGAATTGTCAGAGCCGTTCCGCGTCGTCCCGATGTGTTCATTCCCACAACGCTTCCTGCGGCATCTACGAGGGGGCCACCTGCAAAGCCTCGGTAAAACGTAATATCTGGACGAATAAAGGAGTCAATATTACCACCACTCATGCTCCGCCAAGCACCACTGACAACACTGACAGCACCCATAGCTGCCTTGATGTCACCCTCGCCGCTTCTTGCCAATCCTAGTACAAGATGACCAACTTTTAATGTTGTGGCGTCACCTATTGTCGCCACTGGGAGTTCAACATTTTGGATTTGAAAAACTGCTACATCGGTGCTGGAGTCACGACCTAAAATTGTCACTGGCACTATCCGCCGATCCGGTAGAGTTACAGTAATTTCTTCGTAACGTTGGAGTAATTCATCAGAAGTAACAATTATACCATT
>CAZZVG010001058.1:0-3136 GCA_964657295.1 Iningainema sp.
TCGCCCCTACCAAGGATTTCAACGAACGCATAATTAATTTTCGGAGATGTCTATTAGGTAAATACTGATTAGGGAAATGCATAAGTGTGCACTAGCTTTTAAAAGCGTTTCTCCGTGACGACTCGAAGGAAAAACCTGCGCTACCCCATGTGACACTCGTTCCGAAGGAGGTTAGCGTTTTTTGTGTCTGGCACATACCATGCAGTATGTGCCAGTTTTTTATGTAGTTTACGTGCGTTACCTGTAGAGTGTACGATAAATTAGCGGCGTTGCCTAATATTAATAATATGAATTTTGCTGAAAAAAAATTCAGGCTCTTGCAGATATCTCCGTCTACTCAACGTGCTGGTGTAGAGGAATACGCTTTAACAATTGCATCAGCAGCACTCAAAGAGGGTTGGGACGTGCATGTGGCTTTTCCAAATAGAGTTGCTACCGCATCGCTTGTGCAAAACTTTGAGGAGAAAGGTGTTACTTATCACTCTTTGGAGATAGCAGAGAGTGATATCCAAAAATTAAAGACATTAAGAATATATTTGCCTCACGTAATTCGGACAATCGGCGTACTGCTCAAGAGTAAACCAGATGTAGTACAAATTAATCTTCCTTGGCCTGAACATTGTTTCGGTAGCATAGTAGCGTGTGCAGTATTAAATATACCAGCAGCTGTTGTCTTCCAGTTAAGTCCTTTTCTGATTCCTTTAAATAAGAGTCGGCTCAAGATCTATGCTTGGGCTAGATCGCGAAATCAGCAATGGATTGCTGTTTCAGAAAACAATCGAAATATTATCTGTCAATTGTTCCAAATGCAGTGTGATGAAGTACTTCGTATTTACAATGGTGTGAAAGTAAAACCCACAGCCAATCAAAATAGTCAAGAGGAAATCACTACTTTACGCCGTCAAGTGCGTCAGGAACTTCAATTACCTGAAAACAGCCGCATTGCACTCACAGTTGCTCGTCTAAATTCTCAAAAAGGACATAAAGATTTAATTCCAGCCATTCCTCAGTTAACTAAAGAATTCCCAGATTTAAGATTTGTTTGGGTTGGAGATGGTGAGTTACAAGAAGAATTACTCAATCAACTTCGAGCATGTGGTGTAGAAGATAAAGTATTATTTTTAGGTTATCAATCTGACATACCAAAATTCCTCAAATCGGCTGATATTTTTGTTTTTCCTACCCATTTTGAAGGTCAGTCATTTGCACTTTCTGAAGCAATGGCATACAATTTACCAATTATTACTACAGATGCTAGTGGTATTCCTGAAGTGATAAAAGATAAAGTACATGGCTTAGTTTGCCGTAAAGAAAATAGTGATGAATTGTTAGAAGCCATTCGATGGGCACTAACACATCCTATATTTATGGAGGAAATGACTCAAAAAGCTCAACAACGTATTCGAGAATTTTCTGAAGAGAAAATGCTGACAGAAACTTTAAGTGCATTAAACAAATTAATACAATCAAAAGTTTAAAATTTTTAATTGCCCCAAGGGGGGTTGATATTCTCTTTGTAGGTACTGTGTATAATTTATTTGAGAACTGATACAATGCTGACGTTTACGCAACATAAACACCATAATCCTAACACACCAGTTACTTTGACTCTTGCTCTCACAGCAGAAGAAAGGAGTCGCAGTCGTCATCGTTTTGAAACTGAAGACGGACAAGCAGTGTTTTTACGTTTACCTAGAGGAACTGTGTTACGTAATGGTGATCTTCTGCTAGACGAAACAAGTAGTAGTGTATTAAAAATAATCGCCAAACCAGAACCAGTTTTAACTGTCATTGCCCAAACACCACTCGATCTACTTAGGGCAGCATATCATCTGGGAAATCGTCACGTACCAGTAGAAATTACGCCGACCTATTTACGGTTATCAACAGATCCAGTTTTAAGTACACTGTTGGAACAACTTGGGATAAAAGTACAAGAGGAAATTTTACCATTCCAGCCAGAATCTGGTGCTTACGGATACCATTTGCATACTTGAAGCTACGGAAACCATTGTTCTTTTGTATCGACTGACTCTTATTATGTCTGTCGCATCACCCCTGCGGGGAAGAACCACACGGAATTAAGGTTAATTTACCGGACTCGATCTCATAATTACAAATAAATTAAAAGCCCTTTAGCGCTTGCAACACTAAAGGGTCTATGAAACATCCATATACATTCAAACCACCAAGGAACAGCTTAAAGGATGGTTATAAACAGTGTAATTGAATGCTCCTATGTTGTCCACTATTCTGTACCTAAAAACAGCTTAATATTTGTTCCTCAACCCCTATGATGCTTACCCTGAAGCAGTTACGTCTTTGTAATGCGCTATATTAAGTTTTGTGACTCTGTTTTCTCATGGCTTATATAACAACCCATGTAGAGACGCCATGATTGAAGCGTTTCTACAAAGCAAACAATGGAACCAAGCGTGTTGGGCTTATAGACAAGCTTTTCTAAAAAGCGCTTTAGTGCAACACCAAAGCGCTATGTAATATTTCATATATTATGGACTCCAACCCTAACTAGACTGTTGACAGGGTAAAGCTTTTTTTAACACGTCTAACTAATGGAAATATACAAGAAGTACCAAAAACAACATCCCGGTCGGTATTAGCAGTACTAACCAGGACATCAAACAACAACAAGAGAGAAATTATCATTACTCTTATTTATGATCTTAGCATGTTTAACGGTCCTTGACTCTCCTCGAGCTGAAGGTGCGGGATTGATGAGATTTAGATCAAAAATGCGGGAGGATGAGAACCTTGAGCCAACACCGCGAACTAAAGTTACGCGGATTCAGGCTAGAAGTTGGGCTTAGCTTTTCGTCCGAACCTGTTTGCACAGGATGACTATCTGGCTAAACTTTTCTAGCTTATTGGAGAACCGCTCTACCGTTATACCAGGACACGGGGTTTCGGACTAGCTTACTCTTCTCGCGGTTTCGGTCAACATTCCCACGTCTCCAAAAAGAGCGACTCCGCCCTTGGGACAAGCCCTACGTGGGAACTTCCTGATTTTTCGTCCAAACATTATCCCAGCACTTACAGCCGTGGATTATGGACAATTTCAAGGTGGTTTAAGCATTTGCGCACCTTTATATTGCTATCTATGTATCTCATCACCCTT
>CAZZVG010001059.1:0-3135 GCA_964657295.1 Iningainema sp.
TTTTCCAGCAATTCTTCAAACGTGTCTCCTTGAGTTGCACAACCAGGAATAGCAGGAACTTCAGCCCAATATCCGCCTTCTTCCGCTTCATGAATAATAACTTTTAGTTTCATTTCTATGAAAGCCTATACGCACATTTATTTAGTCTCAACTTATTCTTATTATGCCACTCTTCAGTCGTTTTGGTGCATTCCCAATCCACCAGCGTGGTTCTATCCTAAGTTGCGACGACTAACAATCCTAGATATTGAAACAGTTGCCCGTGTTGGCGGAGTCAACCACACCACCAATAAAGTAAATGGTCAAACCTTACTAAATTTAAATGCGTTTGCCCTGCCATGCAAGTTTATTTGCACTCTTCAGATTCTTTTATATACCTCTTTAGAAGGAAGATTTTTCTAACTATAGGAGGAGTCAAAAAAAACTTTTATAAAACTGTAAGCTCAAGCACAAACAAAAAAGTGAAGATCAAAAGAAATTGCTGTATCTATCAAAAAATTGTTCATTTATCTTTCTGTAAGATTTAGTAGGCTTAATTTCAGTAAGAGTATCATTCAGATTTCAAATTATCCTGGTAGTATTAAGGGCGTTGACTGATGACTGGTAACTGTCAACAGTCAAAGCTCTTTACGTCTATGAGTGCTGCTTAGTTGTAAGAAGAGTTTCTCTTCCCTTGACAAAAAGCTCATATTGATAATAGAACATAAAAGTTTCAAAATATAACTTTGAATTAACTCCTATTTAACCCAGGACATATTCTGTCTAAAATGTGTGTGTCAGGCTGCTCGCGTCTTTGCGCGATTGTACATCTACCTCAAATAATCATTAGAGAAATAGCCCATGATTCTCGATTCCCACTCTTATATAACCCTTGGAGGTATTCATGTATCTCGATCTATCAGTGAAGTCAAGATGGACACTGCGGTGGAAGAGATTTTGTTTTATCTTGATTCTCAACGTGGAGGTTTGCTGAAGAGCAGCTATGAATATCCAGGGAGATACAAGAGATGGGCGATCGGATTTGTCAATCCACCATTGGAAGTGACTTCCAGGGAGAATACTTTCAAACTGACAGCGCTTAACGATCGTGGTAACGTACTGCTACCAATACTTCTAGAGCGTTTGTGCCTGCATGAGCAGCTTGAAGTTGTCACGCAAGATAAAAACTGTATTATTGGCAAAGTGAAGGCGGCAACGCAACTCTTTGCCGAAGAACAGCGCAGCAAACAACCTTCAGCTTTCACTGTCATCCGTGAAATATTAGATATTTTCTTTAGTAGTGAAGATGAGCATCTGGGACTTTATGGTCCATTTGGCTACGACTTAGTATTCCAGTTTGAACCGATTCCCAAACGCCTCTCCCGTCCGGCAGATCAACGGGACTTAGTGCTGTATCTACCAGATGAACTGATAGTTGTTGACTACTACGTGCAACGCGCTTATCGGATTCAGTATGAATTAGAAACGGATCATGGCAGCACAAATAATCTCCCTAGAACCGGTGAATCAGTTGATTATCGAGGGAAGCGTCTTGTTCCGGAGCAAAAGTCCGACCACGAAAAAGGTGAGTATGCAAAACTTGTAGAGGTCGCACTAGATTATTTCCGTCGGGGCGATTTATTTGAAGTTGTTCCCAGTCAAAACTTTTTTGAAGCCACCGAGGAATCACCAAGCACGCTATTTAGAACCTTACAGCACATTAATCCCAGTCCCTACGGTTTCATTTTTAACCTTGGTGGGGAGTATCTGATTGGCGCATCTCCAGAAATGTTTGTACGGGTAGAAGGCAGGCGCGTGGAAACCTGTCCGATTAGTGGCACCATCAGCCGAGGACAAGATGCCCTTGGCGATGCCGAGCAAATTCGTCAGCTACTTAACTCAGGTAAAGAAGAAGCTGAGCTGACAATGTGTACTGACGTAGATCGGAACGACAAATCACGGATTTGTGAGCCAGGATCGGTCAGAGTGATTGGTCGTCGTCAGATAGAATTATACAGTCACTTGATTCACACTGTGGATCATGTCGAAGGTTTAATGCGATTGGAGTTTGATGCCTTGGATGCATTTCTGACCCATACTTGGGCAGTTACGGTGACAGGCGCACCCAAACGATCAGCAATGCAGTTTATCGAACAGCGCGAGCGGAGTTGCCGCCGTTGGTATGGTGGAGCCGTTGGCTACTTAAGCTTTAATGGTGATTTTAATACTGGATTGATTTTGCGGACAATTCGACTCCAAGATTCGATCGCTGAAGTGCGAGTTGGTGCTACAGTACTTTATGATTCTGTACCAGCAGCAGAAGAACTTGAAACGCTCACCAAAGGTGCGGCTTTATTTGAAACAATTCGCCGTGCCAAGCATCTAGCAGGGTTTGAGGAGTGTCTCCCAGGAGAATTATGCACATGTATCCCAAATGTTCAATCCGGTAAGCGCGTTTTACTGATTGATTATGAAGACTCATTTGTACATACATTAGCTAATTATATTCGCTCTTGTGGTGCGATCGTCACAACACTACGTCATGGCTTTTCTGAATCACTTCTCGATCGAGAACGCCCTGACTTGGTTGTTTTATCTCCAGGTCCTGGTAGACCAAAAGATTTTCAAGTGCCACAGACAGTTGCTGCCTGTAGAGAACGCCAAATTCCACTGTTTGGAGTTTGTCTGGGATTGCAAGGCATAGTCGAAGCTTTTGGCGGAGAACTCGGTGTTCTTGACTATCCCCAACACGGTAAATCCTCAAAGATATTTGTCACAGAACCTCAATCCATTCTGTTCAAAGAATTACCAGCATCCTTTTCAGTAGGTAGATACCACTCGTTATTTGCTCTGCCGCAAAAAATGCCAACAGAACTAAAAGTCACAGCAATTTCTGATGATGGTGTAATTATGGCGATCGAGCATCAGACACTTCCAATTGCGGCCGTGCAGTTTCATCCAGAATCCATCATGACTTTAGAAGGAGAAGTCGGTTTAGCAATTATTAAAAACGTAGTGTGTACATTTACCCAAGCAAAAGAGTCCGTAGTTGTTAGTTAAAACAAACGAGTAGGGGCGGGTTTCATTTAGATAACATCTGAGTAGATCCGATATGATGTCAAACCCGCCCGTACAGGAGTTATTATTCCCCCCCTC
>CAZZVG010001060.1:0-3133 GCA_964657295.1 Iningainema sp.
AAAGGCAGATATCGATAATTTAGTGAAGCTTGCCAGAATTTGCTCAGAGCTTTCCGAGAAACCTTTGACTATAGATAATATTGTGAAAATTACAGAAGATTAATTTGCCTAGAACTCAATATCTAAGAATTGATCACAACTCAAGGCGATCACGCAGATGGTGATCGCCTGGACTCTGTAGATGCATGTCGCATTTTTAACTAGTATATACGTAAAGGGAAAGAAGCGATCGCCATATCTTCAATATCAACAGTTATAGATTCCTGAACTTTACCGAGGCTATTCAGCCAAGTCACGACGAAGCTGTAAAAATCTAGTTATAAAATGTACTGTGAAAAATATATCTAAGATTTTTGCTGTTTTGTCTGTTTTAATTACTGGTTGCGGTGTTCAACAACAAACTCAGTTGCCGACTACCCCACCCTCTAATTCAATTCCAGTAGTCCAGTCATCTCAAGCAGAAAACACATCCTACTCTCCCCAGAACCAAACAAATGTTGCTTTTCAGACCAATATTCCAATGCCATCTAACCAATGGGTACCAGTTGGTAAAACACCGGACAACAGCATTGTGTCAGTAGATATAGGGTCATTAACTAGAACTGGAGACACTGTTGGTTTTTGGTCTCAAGCTAATTACGCAGAACAGCGTAATCCCGGCATAGCGGTTTCTCGTTCGTATATCAATGCTAGTTGCAGTAATAGAAACTATCAAATACTTTGGATAGCTACAGCAGATCCGCAAGGTCGAATTTTGCAAAACAGTAAAACAGAAATAAAATTTGATGTTACGCCTGAAAGTATAGCTGACATGACCTTGCAATATGCTTGTCAAAATCAATCTAATCCAGCACTACAATTTCAAGCTGACCAAGCAAAAATAACTAAAGCTCGGTTAGACGCTTTGGCTCGTGATCGGGAAACAAGTGCAAGAGCTATAAACGACGCTTTCAACATTGCTTTTCGCGGCGTCCAGAAGTGATTGGCTAAAACTAATTACCAACTTTTACCCATCTGGCGCAAAAACGCCAGATAAAAAACCTGTCTAAGCGATCGCAACTCAAGGCAATTATTTTTATAGATATATGTCGCATTTTTAACCAGTGTGTGCGTAAGAGTGAAAGAGCGATCGCTGTATCTTGACAATAATTCGTTGTTACTGCTGAGGCGGGGTTAGGTCGTTAAGATGATGATAAAAACATCTTTGTACTCTATCGATGTTATCAGGATGCCTAAAAAACCGAAACTCCCGTCAGCCCCAAAAATGCCTAAAGTTGTTAAAAGTTACAACAAAAAGAATGGACAGCATGTTTCCTCTTATATCAAGGGATTGCCTAAAAATTAACCATTATCATCCTCAGTAGAAACTCTTATCAAGAAGCACTTAATTTCTGCCGAAAAGATAAACCATTCACCGTTTATCTTATATCGGCAGAATTTTTTATGAAGTTCGGTTTCCGAGTAAGACGTAGTAGTACAGAGTAATTTGAAAATATTACTGTTACCCGTCTGTAAGCTTTTTATCCTACGGGCAACGTTTCTTGATTTACCTATTTTTACTCGATTTTGAACGTCATCTAGGATAAAGTAAGTGAAAATCTCAGTATTTTGACTCATGCCAAGAAAACAAGCGATCGCCTTAACTACCACAAATACTACCATGCTACATCTGGCGCTTTTGCGCAAAGTCTGCCGGGCGGAAGATTCCGTCCGGCGAGTTTTGCGCCAGACAGAAAACTTGTCATAAGCGATCATTGCTTGGAAAATGAAAGTATGAATTTATATATAAAACTCCGTGCTAATCAAAGTTTCAGATGTTGTCGGACAGTTCTGTATTAACAAAGAACAGGGGCAAAAAATATACAATTTGATTTATCCAACACTCAAGGTAGGCAAACGGACTGAAGTTAGCTTTGAAAAAGTTCTCATTGTACTTCCCGTGTTCTTGAATTTCGCCTTTAAAGATTTACTGCGAGACATTGAAGGCAAAGACTTAAAAAGGTCATTGGTGGTGACAAACCTAAGTGATGCTGCGTCGGAGCTTTATCAATCCGTAATGGAAAATGATTTGATTTACTACGATTAAGTTCAACGATTAAGCGATCGCGGGTTATATTGGTTTTGAAAAGAGGAAGAAACGATGACCCAAAATCAACTAGAGTCAATAGAAACACGTTTAAGTCGATTGGAAGAGGTTTTTGCCAACATTGGTGAAACAGTAATAGCTCAGAATGAAGCTATCATTGCTTTAACCAACAACATTAATACTCTTACTGAACAAACCACCCAGAATATCAACGTATTGGCTCAACAGGCAGCTATAGATCGCCAAGCTTGGCAAGCAGAAATACAGCGTATCTGGCAATACTTGATGCAACAAGGCGGGAACGGTAGGCACAATTGAGCAACTCTGGTTTTGTTTGTTGAAGCGATCGCCTTAACTACCACAAATACTACCATGTTACATCTGGCGCTTTTGCGCCAGATAGAAAATCATTCTACAAATCATCAATCAAAGCTTCTATCTCAGTCCAACTAACAACCCGTGTCTGTAAGTTAGTTTGCGACTCTGCACGAAGTACTTGGCTGGTGGTAGAAAGTAGATCGATTATCGTTCCATCATCAATTCCCCGTTGCCTGAGCTTCCTTGCTACAGCCAAGAAAGCTGCAAGATTAAACTCATCCCGCCACAATCCATTTGGTGGAATGTTGACAATCTTTTGATAGAATTCTTTTTCGGGGAAGAGAGGCTTTGTGGTGTGGGAGTAGTCCTCAGTATTATAAATATGGCAATTTGGTCGGCGATTCGTCCATTGATTTACGGTTAACCCGGTTCCCGTCTGCCACCATGTCCCTCCCTTGAACCGCCTAAACCATTTAAAGTTATTTAAGTAATCCATGTATTTATTCTCCTGACAGCAAAATCCAATCAATCTAAAGACAGCAAGACTTTAGCAACATTAAAATCAGGGCTATTGATAACTTGTAGCCCGTAAAGATTTTCAATGACCTGATGTGCCTCACCTTGTCGCCAAGGGTAAAGATTGCGAATATGAACCAAGAGTGCCGTCTTGGTTTTTCTGCCAAGAAGTAAATATTGGGGGCGGATTCTGGTTTGAGATTCGAGGACTTG
>CAZZVG010001061.1:0-3131 GCA_964657295.1 Iningainema sp.
TGACTTTTGACTTGGAGCGTTCGCGCAGCGTCTCCCCTTGGGAGAAGCGACTGACGGGGCTATTGAGTGTGAACAGTGAAAACTCAACAGTGCTGACTCATTATTTACAAATCATTTAGGATTACTATAGAAATCTACTTAAACTAGTCAGATAACCCACTACGGGCTGATTGCTAAAGAGCGAAAATTAAGACGACAAGGTAAAAAAAGAACGTTTCCCAAAGCAATCTACGCCAATATCAAATATTTGACACGCAGTTAGTCATTTGTCAGGAGACAGGAGAATAGAATAAATACATAGACATAATTTTCATCTGTTGCACAGTGTCTAGTTATTTTTAACGGTATCTTTAAAGAAGTTTGCAATCCCTGAAGGCGGGAAATAGGAAATCGATAAATACACCACCTATTTTCCTCTCTATCCCACATCCCCTCGCAGGCGGAAAAAAGGATGATGTGCTAGAATTGTATCAAAATATAGCGATTATTCAATGGAAATTCGGAATAATTTTGCTCTTTTTTCAGTATATAGGCTAAAATCAGCAATTTTTGGAGCTATTTAGGTTATGGCAACCTATCAGGAGAGGGTTATCCCGACAGATCTGAGGAACGAAATGTCGCGATCATATCTGGAATACGCGATGAGCGTAATTGTGGGTAGAGCGCTGCCAGATGCCAGGGATGGTCTCAAACCTGTGCATCGTCGAATACTGTACGCAATGCATGAGCTAGGGCTATTGCATGATCGCCCGTTTCGGAAATGTGCTCGTGTGGTAGGGGAAGTGTTGGGTAAATATCATCCCCACGGCGATACAGCAGTGTATGATGCCTTGGTGCGGATGGCACAGGATTTTTCCATGAGATCGCCGCTGATCGCAGGGCATGGAAACTTCGGTTCGGTAGATAACGACCCACCCGCAGCAATGCGATACACAGAATGTCGCTTGCAAGCTTTAACGAGTTTCGCTCTACTGCAAGATATCGAATCAGAAACGGTAGATTTTGCCAACAACTTTGACGGTTCACAGCAAGAACCAACGGTTCTTCCATCAAGGATACCGCAGTTGCTTCTCAATGGTTCCTCTGGGATCGCTGTGGGGATGGCAACCAACATTCCTCCCCATAACTTGGGTGAATTGATTAATGGGTTGGTAGCATTAATTCACAACTCCGAAATCACCGATCTCGAGTTGATGCAGTACATCCACGGGCCAGATTTTCCAACTGGGGGTCAAATTCTGGGGACTGCAGCAATTAAAGAAGCTTATACCCTCGGACGTGGTTCGATCACTATGCGGGGTGTAGCAAGCGTTGAAACTATTGAACAACGGGGACGACCAGATAGGGAAGCCATCATTGTCACTGAATTACCCTACCAAACGAACAAAGCAGCGCTGATTGAAAAAATTGCCGAGTTGGTGAACGACAAGCGCATTGAGGGAATTGCAGATATTCGGGATGAAAGCGATCGCGACGGGATGCGAATTGTCATCGAACTCAAGCGGGACGCCTATCCTCGCGTAGTGCTGAACAACCTCTACAAGCAAACGCCCATACAAGCAAACTTTGGGGCAAATATGCTGGCGCTGGTGAATGGTGAACCGCAAGTCCTCACCCTCAGGCAGTTCTTAACCGTCTTTTTAGACTTCCGCATTGAATCAATTACCAGACGCACCCGCTACGAACTGCGGAAAGCTGAGGAACGCGACCACATATTACAAGGGTTATTGATTGCCCTGTCGCACTTAGATGAAATTATTAACTTAATTCGTCATGCACCAGATGCGCCGACAGCTAAAGGTGAGTTAATGACAACTTACGGACTGTCAGAACCCCAAGCAGACGCTATTTTGCAGATGCAATTGCGACGTTTGACAGCTTTAGAAGCAGATAAAATTCGCTCTGAACACGAAGACCTACAAACACTCATTACTGACTTACAAGATATTTTGGCACGGCGGGAGCGCGTGCTAGAAATCATTGAGACGGAAATCACGCAACTGAAAGATGCTTATGCGACACCACGCCGCACGGTCATTACACACAGTGAAGGAGAATTAGAAGATCGCGACCTCATTGCCAATGAAAAAGTTGTCATTTTGCTGACCGAACAAGGTTACATCAAACGCATGGCGGTGAATACCTTTGAGGCACAAAGTCGGGCAACGCGCGGCAAAGCAGCTGCCAAAATCAAAGATGATGATGGGGTTGAGCATTTCCTGACTTGCTGCGACCATGATAGCGTCTTGTTCTTCAGCCAACGCGGAGTAGTCTACTGTCTGAGGGCATATCAGATCCCCATTAGTTCCCGTACTAGTCGTGGGACACCCATTGTGCAAATGTTGCCAATTCCCAAAGAGGAAAAAATTACCTCGATTGTCCCTGTGGATGAGTTTACCGATGATGAATTTTTGGTCATGCTCACTAAAGGAGGCAATATTAAGAAAACTCAAGTATCAGCATTTAGCCATATCCGTGCTAATGGCTTGATTGCTATTTCCCTGGAAGAAGGCGACCAACTTCGCTGGGTACGACGTGCGAAAGTCGAAGACAGCGTGATTATTGGTTCCCGTCAAGGCATGGCAATTCACTTTAGATGCAGCCACGAACAACTGCGTCCTTTAGGAAGAGCCACTCGGGGAGTAAAATCCATGAAACTGCGTAAAGGGGATGAACTGGTGGGTATGGATATTCTGCCGGCGGCAATTCTTGAGACTTTAAATATCGTAGATACCGAGACAGAAGAGATTGAGAATGAAGAGTCCACCGAAGTCATCAGCACCGCCAGTCCTGGTCCTTGGGCATTAGTAATTACAATGTCCGGATATGGCAAGCGCGTTCCAGTTTCTCAATTCCGCTTGCAGAATCGTGCCGGTCAAGGTTTAACCGCAACTAAATTCAAAAACCGGAAAATTAAAGACCAACTGGCAACCCTGCACGTCGTCAACAACGACAATGAAATTATGATGGTGACAAGTCGTGGTATCATCATTCGTCAGGCAGTCAAAGCGATTTCCATACAATCGCGATCGGCAACTGGAGTCCGAGTTCAACGCTTGGACGAAGATGATGTCATTACTGGAGTCGCAATCGTTCCCGCTGATAGTGGAGAAGTTGCCGAAGAAGTTGCC
>CAZZVG010001062.1:0-3127 GCA_964657295.1 Iningainema sp.
AGAACCACCAAAATAAATTTACTTGCTCTGAAGTATGGACGTAGTATTTCTTGCGAAGTCTGCCGGGGGAAGCTTCCCCCGGCGAGCTTCGCGCGCTATGCGTCTCGAAATACATATTTTTTTCATTTTCCATAAATGAATTTACTTGCTCTGAATCCTTTTTATTTTTTTGACTTTTGACTTTTGACTTCTCGCAAAGCGAGCGGTCAGAATGCAATGCAATTAGTGGGGGCTTGAACCCACCACTAATTGAGAAATTCTCAGCACCAATTTAACTAAAGGATAATTTTCTATGATTACGATGGATATAGTAACATTAACATTACTTAATGTTATAACTTGTCTTGCTTTTCCCAAACTTCTATCTTTAATTACGACTGCTAAAAACAAACACACTGCGTCCGCTTTCGATGCCAACTTATCTCAAGTGCGTGAACTTACCCTTGAGAAAACTCAAAGCTCACATATTGGGGCAATTCGGCAGATCTTGCCCAATCAGTAACCGTGCCAGACTAGGTAAAGCCTCACCATAAGTAGGATGGATATGAACAGACTGTTCCAACAACTGCCAGGTGGCTCCTGCTTCCATTAAAGACAAAAACACATGCACGATCTCAGCAGTTTCGTAACCTACCAGTGTTGCTCCCAAAATCTTATCAGTATCTTGGTCAACAACCAAGCGGTAAAAGCCAAGATCGTGTCCCCACTCAATAGCGCGGGCAATAGAACTCATCGGTAGGGTAACTTCCCGAGCATTCATTCCCAATTCTATTGCTTGTTTCAAAGTCATTCCTACTCGTCCGACTTGAGGTTCTGTATAAACAGCATAACCGAGTACCCGGTCGTTACGAGTTCGGTTTTCGCCGCACAAAATTGCCTTCAGCCGTCGATAGTCTTCCCAAGATACATGCGTAAATGCTGGTTGTTTTGCCACATCTCCAATTGCGTAGATTCCGGGATTGGTCGTCTGAAACTGCTGATTAATTTTGACGTAGCCTTGTTGGTCTAACTCAACACCAGTGGCAGAACTGTTAAGATCACTGGTGTTGGGTTTGCGTCCGGTGGCAATTAGTAAGGCTTCACCTTGGAGTTCTTGACCATTACTCAGTTTAACAGTGAATAAACCATCACGATGTATTACCTGCTCAACGTTGACGTGAAAATGAAGTTGAATACCGTCTTGCTGGAATGCTTCCAGCAGAGTGTCACTCACATCCGACTCTTCTTGACTTAAGATGCGATCGCCCCGCACAATGATCTGAGTTTGCATTCCCAAACGGGCTGCCCCCTGTCCCAATTCCAGCGCAATGTACCCACCTCCCACAACCAGCAGACGTTTGGGCAATTCTTGCAAGTCAAAGAAGTTACGGTTAGTGAGATAAGGTGTCCCTGATAAACCGGGGATGTCGGGAATCATTGACGATGTACCAGTATTAATCACAACCAAGGGAGCCTGAACCGTCACCTCACCGCCCGTAATGGTGCCATCGCCACTAAACGAGGCTTCGGCACACACCACTTTCACACCTGCACTATCCAAACGCTTTTTGACACCTTGATTAAAGCTGTGGCGAATCCCGCGCACTCGTTCCATAACTGCCGGGAAGTCTACCTCTAGCTGTACGTGGATGCCTAAATTCTTAGCTTTGCGAGATCTGCCTGCTGAATGGGCTGCAGCTAAGAATGCTTTGGAGGGGGTGCAGCCGTAATTGATACAACTCCCTCCCAAAGCATCCCGTTCAAACAAAATGACATTACGTCCTTCCTTTGCGAAGTCAGCAGCCAGGGGAATACCACCTTGCCCGCTCCCAATTACAATCACATCTGCGGTTTCCATAGACTTTATCTTGAAGTAAGAAAGCTGCAAATCAAGCCAAACTAACATCAACAGAAATATTCTGCCCAGTGATCCAACGAGCTTGGTCACTAAGCAAAAAGGCTACCATTATTCCCCAGAATATCAAATTCGAGGAACTTGTCTACCGTTTTCTGACACAACCGGCTGATGTCTGCAAATTGACTCATATGAGCCTGCACGGGGATCGCAAAAATCTCCGGCTTATGACATACCCAAGCAGAGAATTCTCCTGACTCCTGCTTCCCGTCTCCTTCCATAAAAAAGTGCCCCCTTACACTATTTGTAAAGAGGCAGTTCCATGCCGTTTAACTAAATATGTTCTACACTTAGAATCTAAGCGATTTCGCAAAGAAATGAACATCCGTTTGGGTGACAAATAACTTGACTTTTTTGATAAACTCTGCACTCAGCAATAGCTTATGAATTTCTCGTCAGCACGGCAACTTTTTTACCAAGAGATCCAGCAGCCTGATGAGTGTATCGATCTAGCAAAGGCGGCTTTGTACATTGCACAAGAAGAATATCCCGACTTAGATCCAGATGAATACCTTAACGCCTTGGAAACAATGGCAGTGGAAGTTGAAGAACGCTTGCCATCACACCGATATCCTCTGCGAGTTATTCAGAGTCTCAATCAGTATCTCTTCAATGACTTAGGATTTGCTGGCAATCAGAAAGGATACGACGATCCTCGCAATAGCTTTTTGAATGAAGTGATTGATCGACGACTAGGAATTCCCATTACCCTATCGCTGATTTATCTAGAGATTGCCCGCCGGATTGATTTTCCGATGGTGGGAGTGGGAATGCCAGGGCATTTCTTGATCCGTCCGGACATTGAAGAAATGGATATTTTTGTTGACGCCTTCAATCGTGGCGAAATCTTGTTTGCACAAGATTGCCAGGAAAAGCTTAATCAAATTTATCAGCAACCAGTGACGCTAAAACCAGAATTTTTAGCAACAGTGACGCATCGACAATTTTTGGCACGGATGCTGACTAATCTGAAGAGTAAATACCTTCAGCGACAAAAACTCGAAAAAACGCTAGCAGCAATTGAACGAATTTTACTGCTGTTTCCCAATGCGGAGTTAGAATTACGCGATCGCGGTATTGTCTGCTACCAACTTGGTCGGTTTTCTCAAGCGGCAAACGACTTAGAAACTTATCTAGCAAAAGTTCCTAACGCCCAAGATGCCACAGTCATTCGGCAGTTGCTAACTCAGCTAGGAAGATAGATAGCCTTAAAAAGTAAAAAGTAAAAAGTAA
>CAZZVG010001063.1:0-3126 GCA_964657295.1 Iningainema sp.
GAGGGTTTCCCTCCGTAGGCGACTGGCGTGGGTTGGGGGGATCAACGCCTTAACTCCCCTACTCAACAGAGTCTGGGTAGGGGACAAGGAGGTTTCGGTGGATTTGTTGGTGTTGGTGTTGGTGTTGGCTCAGAACCGACTTTTTGGGGGTGATATTTCTTGCGACAGCCACTAGAGAGGCTACAAGATGTCTTCAGGACTGGCAATTGTGTAGACACTGTTACCTGTGGAGTATCTGCGTTGACTAGGGCAATTGTTAAGGTATTCGCCAAGCTGGGAAATGCACTTAACAATACTGTTGGTAATGCGATCGCTATACTCAATAATTGCTTTTTCATATCAACTCTTTTTTATCTTAGTTACAAACTTATCGCCAATTTACTTTTCCAGTGCGTTACTTTTGTAGCAATGTACTTATCTATTTACTAATGCAAATACATTCAAAATTTTATTAGGTGTTTTGAGTTTGTATCCTTTCACAAAATTAATAGGTCTGATTGTGTGTTTTTATGCAACGAAGCTTAGAACACTAATTCAGTTATCCTAGAACAACCTCTTCACGTTCCTCGCCTGTAGCTTGGGAAAACCCTTCGCTAACTTCAGTTGCCTATGAAAGGAAACCTTTCTTCTCCTGACTGAGACGCTGCACGAACAGCACTGGTTTCATTGTCATTCACACCACCAAAGTTCTAAGCTGCGGAAACACTCATAACAACTGCTTGCTTGCCCCCCAACCCCTCCCGTAAAAGAGGAAAAGTTCTATTACAAATCACAAGCAAATCCATCATGAACCCGATGTGTTTTTCTGGCAAGGTCGCCATATAAAGCAACGGGGATGCTACGGATACCATATTGCCAATTTATCCGTTTACAGGTTTCTGTCGCCAGTAAGGAGCGCATGTACACATCTCTAAGAGCAAAAGCTTGGGTGCAAAGCTTCGTCACCAACTCTTTGTCCGTTCCCATCGTTTCAACTCTGCTTTGTAATGCCAATTGCTTGTAGTAAAAATTTGGATTATTCCCGCACTGTACAGTCAATTCAAATTTACTCCCTTTTGAGTTTTCTGTAGGTACTGACATAATTAGAAACTCAGGGTTAAATCGAATGTCGGACATTTTAATATTATTCGTGTCCCACCTCAATAGCTGGTAGTCGCTGTCATTAGCAAAGGCAGGTACAGCGCTGGTAAATAAAAATACTGTTGCCAAAATACTTAGAGCCTTCATTTAGTACCTCGCATAAGAACTTTCTGTTAGTATTCCCATCTGTAAGCGAGGAAGCAACAAGTATTTCAGGATTCTGAGATCCCTTAGCTGGTATTTTTGGAGGTACACGGGTAGGGGCGAACCCGTAAGGGCGTCGGAAACCCTCCTTTACATGAAGAATTGGTGAGAAAAAGTCACACTAGAAACGGGTATTGGCTACCGTACTAGAAAGCAATTCATATAACCAAACTAATTGTGAAATTACGTAATTGGTTCAGTGCAGGCGATCGCCAACAGGTGTGCGTTACGACCGCTTGCTTGCCAATGGGCGATGCCTGAAACATCTGCACAAATGTGGTCAGCAAGTACGTTTAGTGGGGGCACAACGCGATCGCCATCTTGAGTACATATAGCATTGTCTACCAGACATATGGTAGTGTATGATCAATTATCCAGTAAACTTTGATTAATGCATCCTAAGCGAAAATGACTAGATTTCCAGATGACCGCTTTGCTCTCATATTATCTTCAAGAATTATTATCACCATTAGGTTCAGTAGAAATAGGTAAAGATGTCGCCGGAGAAGTCAGAGAAATTGATGTTTATTTCGCACCCTCACCCGAACCTCAAATTGATAAACAAACTTTAGGATTGCTAGGAAGATTTACTGATACAACAGCACTGATTGAACGCCAGTCGCTCATGGGGGAAACCCCCAAGACCGCGCTGGCTCACCCTTTCGTAATGCAGCCACAAAGTCAGAAGTTCGTAGTTGCATGGGTAAGTTGTTTGATACTTGTGCCGTTTTTGAACGTGAAGCTAAACGTAATGATACAAGATTGGAAGAAGATTGTTTACCAAAGCTATGGATTCTCTCACCGACAGCATCTGAAGATTTTTTAGAAGGATTTAACACAGAAATTGATGAAGATAATTGGTTAAAAGGTATACATTTTCTGGGAGATTCCCTGAGAACAGCAGTGGTAGCAATTCACCCTTCGGGTTCGCCAGTCGCCTACGGAGGGAAACCCTCCTACAGCGCTGGCTCATCAATTACCAGTAACTCCAGAAACTCTTTGGTTGAGATTATTGGGTAAGGGGAAAGTCCAGCAACGGGCAATTGAGGAAGTCCAGGCATTAGAGGTTAACAATCCTTTACGTGCTAAAGCAATCGATTTATTAGCTTCCTTGAAAACTACTTTAGAATTAAATCAGAATTTAGATGTGGAGGATAGGGATTTAGTTATGCAGTTATCACCAATTTATGAACAACGGTTGGCAGAGGTTAGACAAACTGAACGTCGCACGATTATTGAAAATTTACTTCGAGTTCGGTTTGGAACTTTAGATAATGAGCTACAAGCAATTGTTGAACCTTTATTAGCATTACCACCAGAAGAATTTAGTTCTTTACTACTACAACTATCAAATTTATCTCGCGAAGATTTATTAGCCAGGTTTACTCAACAGTAGCCGTAAAAAAACTTAAAATTACCCATTAACACTGAAAGTTACAGGACAATCAGGATACGATATTCCCAACTTCGCCACATTTACAGAAAACAGCTACCACTAATATGATTGATAGTGTTGCGCCAACAACATTATCTGTGAATCCGCTTTTGCGACGGGTATTCCACGAACTAGATAATTCATCAGGCGATTTGTCTGCGCCTCTCATGGGTGAAAAAATCGCGCTCTGAGTGAAAATTGTATAAAGCCTAGTTTTCCAGATATTCATTCTTCAGCTTTGCTCACAACCATCGTTGCGAATAGTCCCATTAGGCATGATGGTGTTGCACAAGATAGCACCCTTAAGAACGTATTTGCTAACAGCTTTAGCTCGCCGCAGATTGGCACCAGTCAAGTTAGCACTATTGAGGTTGGTTCCATTAAGCATGGCACCGCTCAAGTTGGCA
>CAZZVG010001064.1:0-3126 GCA_964657295.1 Iningainema sp.
GCTCCAGCCGTTCAAAAGTCAGTTGAAGCAACCGCTCCAGCCGTTCAAAAGTCAGTTGAGGAAAAGACCATACGCGTTCAAATCCAATCTGCAGAAATTGCGTCCTACATTCAAGAGCGAACTGAGGAAATCACTTCATTAATACAACAACGCTGTTTGTGGCAGTTTCACTCGCGCTCATGGGATAGGGAGGAAAACATCCATGGTGTTCTCGGTCAAGCGGCTAAAATCTTGACTGGGGAACAGGTGGTTCTGGAAACCCTTATTGAACGGGCTTTTTATGCAGACGCAAAACTCCTTGTGGCTGACCTGGAAAGAAAGTTCCAATGGTTAAGTAAGATGGAGAACGCACAAAAGAAAACACTACTGGATTGTGTTAAAATCAGGCTGATGGGTATTGCGATCACTAACTCCCGGAATGGTGAATTGCATCATTCGCTTTATTAAAGCAGTTAGACATCTAGAAAAATGTGTACGGGCGAACAGTTCTTCGCCCCTACCAAGGATTTTAACGAACTCGTCATATTTCATCTGATGTCTAGATGTCTATTGGAACGCTAATTCAAGCAAACGTGCAGGCGTTGCTTAACTGGAATATGAAATAGAGTCTTATCCTACTGTTTGCGTTGGTGCAGCCAGCATTGCAGAAACTTTCCTACGGCGTTGCATAAAACAGAGATGAAAATTGAAACGCCAAGAATTAAGTTTTTCAATTGACAGAGAAAATAAAATCATCCCGCAATTATGCAACGCCACTTTCCTACTAAGTACGGAGCGATCGCACACGATCTTACAGAGAAGCATCTCGTTTAGTTTTCAAAACTTGCGCGAAAATTCTCTGTACTCGATGCCATGTATAGCTGACACCAAATGCTTGATACAAATGATTTATCTCCTCATTGCGTCTATTATCTTACCAGAATGTGTGCCACCTATTTGTATCAACCTTAAAGTGAAATGGTATAACTTCTTGGCCGAGTAGAGCGAAGCGCGAAAGATCGCCCGAGGCATCGCTTCATTTCCTAAAGCTCGAAAAGACAATTCATGTCTTCAAAGAGCAATTTCAAACAAAATCACGAGTTTTTACCACATAGGAGTAAATATCATGTCTGTCATCGTCAAACAGAAGGAACGGAGCGGAGTTATCAATCCAATTTTTACCTGTCAGCCTGCAGGTGCAGAGTATGCTGCCATCGGAGTGAAAGATTGTATCCCCCTCGTGCATGGAGGTCAGGGATGTAGTATGTTTGTTCGGCTTTTGTTTGCCCAGCATTTGAAGGAAAATTTTGACATTGCGTCTTCTTCATTGCATGAAAACAGCGCTGTTCTTGGAGGTATACCACGTATTGAGGAAGGTGTCAAGACTTTAGTAGCACGATATCCTGATTTACGGATTATTCCAATTATTACAACTTGTTCCACCGAGACGATTGGGGACGACATTGAAGGAACTATTAACAAGCTCAACCGCCACTTAAAGAAAGAGTATCCTGATCGCGAAGTTATGCTGGTTGCTGTGCATACTCCCAGTTACAAAGGTAGTCAAGTCACTGGGTATAATGTCGGCGTACATGCACTCATTTCTACCCTTGCGAAAAAAGGCGAACCAAATGGCAAATTGAACGTCATCACTGGGTGGCTGAACCCTGGAGATGTCACGGAAGTTAAGCGTGTCTTAAAAGAGATGGACGTTCCAGGGAATATCTTACTGGACACAGAAACCTTTGATGCACCTACCATGCCCGATAAGACAAGTTTTGCCTTTGGGAATACAACCGTCGAAGACATTGCTGATTCTGCCAATGCACTGGGAACTATTGCCTTGTGCAAATATGAAGGGGGTAGCTCGGCTGAGTTTTTGAAGGACAAGTTTAAGGTTCCCGCAATTGTCGGTCCTACACCGATTGGGATCAAAAACACCGATATGTGGCTGAAAAATATCAGCCAATTGACTGGCAAACCAATACCAGAATCTTTAGTCAGAGAACGAGGCAAAGCTATCGATGCGATCGCTGACCTCGCACATATGTTCTTTGCTAACAAGAAAGTGGCTATTTACGGAGATCCCGATTTAGTTATTGGTCTAGCAGAGTTCTGCTTGGAATGTGAGTTAGAGCCAGTGCTGCTGTTGTTGGGTGATGATAATAAGGCTTGTGCAAAAGACCCTAGAATTGCTGCTCTGGAGAGTATTTCACCTACAGACATCGAAGTGATCTCAAATGCAGACCTCTGGGAACTAGAGCGTCGCATCAAAGATGGATCTCTCAAAATTGACTTGATTTTAGGTCATTCTAAGGGTCGATACATTGCCATTGATCATAAGATTCCAATGGTTCGGATCGGCTTCCCCAGCTTTGACCGTGCTGGTCTGTGGAAACACCCAGTGATTGGCTATAAAGGTGCAGAATGGCTAGCAGACAACATTGCCAACGCATTGTTTGCAGATATGGAGTATAAGCTTGATCGTGAGTGGATTTTAAACGTCTGGTAGAGACTTGACGATCTGCTAGATTCCCGACTTCTTTAAGAAGTCGGGAATCTAATCACCCACAAAAGATAAAGAGAGAGATCATGACTGCAACAAGTATAGATAAGAATGTCGTATTTTACGGAAATTTAAGCGAATTGTATCGTCTGGCAAAAGAGGGTAAGATTAAGACTAGCTTACAAGGTAGTCATACCCGTCCCTGTAAATTCTGGACGGCAACGAAAATTTTGAGTGGGATTAAAAATGCGATCGTCATTTCTCATGGTCCCAGTGGTTGTGCCTACGGTGTAAAGCGGGCATACAAGCTAACCAACAGCCGCAATAGTGGTTCCCCTTATGAACCTGTGGTGACTACGAACATGAGTGAGAAAGCGGTTATTTTTGGCGGGGAAAAAGAATTAAAAGGCGCGATTCGAGAAGTAGATCAAAAATACCATCCTGATGCGATCGTTGTTGCAACAAGTTGCGCGTCTGGAATTATTGGGGACTGTGTTGATGACGTAGTGAATAAGGCACGCAGCGAAATCCAGTCTGAGATCATGACGATCCATTGTGAAGGATTTGCTGGGGAGTATCGCAGTGGATTTGATATCGTATTTCGGCAAATCGTAGACTTTATGGAGCCGCCAACTCCAGAA
>CAZZVG010001065.1:0-3123 GCA_964657295.1 Iningainema sp.
AATCAGCAAAGTTAGCTGGACTTTTAGTTTTTATATTGTTAGGCATGTAGCTTGTCAACGAGGGTGCTGCTGAGTTAGTTAGTTTAAACTCCAAACAGAAGTGCAATAGGGCTTAAGCTGTTGCAACGCATCGTACTTTTACCCCCCTTAAACTGTTACTGACTTTAAGGCTTAACTGAACCGAATCGCCTGTGGGGGTTGACTTCCAGGTGTAGCAAGTTAAATTTGTTCTTAAAATCCCGATCTTCGCTGGTTAAAACTTTTTTGAATCTGCAAACTAGACTTATGTCTCTTAATTATGAGGTATCTAATGATAGAGGTAATTGAAAAGCCACGTTTGGTAAATGTAAATCAGCACTATTAAGACATCATGAGAGCGCTTGGAAGTGCAAGTTCAGTAATGCTTATCACAACCATGGTTTGAACTGTGGAACATAAATCATGTACAATCACGGTAGAAAACAAGGTTGCCGCATTAGTCTAGATTATACCTACAAGGGAATGCAAATTGCTTACCTTGAGAATGATTTAATTAGGGTGGGTTTGCTAATAGAAAAAGGCGCAGACATATTTGAGTTTACCTACAAGCCCTGCGACTTAGACTTCATGTGGCAATCGCCCATACCCATGCGACGCCCCTTCGTTGCTACTAATGCACTGCCTGAGGGAGCTTTCCACGATTACTACTATGGTGGTTGGCAGGAGATACTGCCATCAGCAGGATGGGCTTCAGAACCTTATATGGGGACTTATCAAGGCTTGCATGGAGAAGTCTCGCTCCTACCCTTTAAGTCCACCATTATGGAAGATACTCAAGAGCAAGTTGTTTTGCATACATGTGTACGTCTTTATCGATCGCCACTCTTCCTTGAGCGCACGATGTCGCTTAAACGGGGCGTTGCTGCGTTATTTATCAAAGAACGCCTTTTCAACGAGTCAGTGGGTGAATTCCCTATAATGTGGGGTCATCACCCTGCTATTGGAGAACCTTTCCTTGACGACAGTTGCGTGGTTCAAACACCAGCCAAAAAGGTTGAAGTGATGGCTTACGACCAAAATGGTTTGTGGGAACCTGGAGTGAATTATGATTTCCCAAAGGTAAAGAACCGACGTACTTCCTTAATGCAAGATCTTACCCGTGTCCTTCCTCGGGAAACTCAATCGGTAGATATAGTTTTTTTCAAAGAATTGACTGAAGGTTGGTATGGTCTGACTAATCAGAGGTTAGGTGTAGGCTTCGGCATGGCTTGGGACAAAGAACTATTTAAGTATCTTTGGATGTGGCAAGTCTACGGCGGGCACAAAAATTATCCATGGTATGGGCGTACATATAATTGTGCCCTTGAACCATTCACCAGTTATCCACCTAGGGGATTAAAGAATGCTGTGGAAAATGGCACCGCACTAATGATGAAGCCAGGCGAAGTCATTGAAACAGAATTGGTTGCCGTTGCTTATCTTGGAGATGGTGTAAATCGCATCACACTTGATGGTGTCGTCGAGTAATCAGCTAAGTTTTCATTTGAAAAACAAAATTGCCAGTTAAAGTTGAACAAATCTCGCTATCGAGTCATTGTGTTAATTTAAAGAGGCTGTATCATGAAGCTCAAAGAAAAAGTTGCAATTGTCACTGGTGGATCTAAAGGTATTGGCTGGGGAGTTGCTACAGTTTTTTCCCAAGAAGGAGCAAAAGTTGCTGTAGTTGCTCGCAATGTTCAAGAAGGCGAGCTGACCGTTGAGGAGATTCGCCAAAAAGGCGGAGAAGCTATCTTCGTCCGGTGCGACGTCTCGAACGAAGAAAACGTCAAAAAAATGGTGCAAGCAACCCTAGACACTTATGGTCAAATCGATATTCTAGTCAACAACGCTGGTGTTGGCGTTTACAAATCTGTGCTGGAAACAACCAGCGAGGAATGGGACCGATGTTTAGATATTGACCTCAAAGGTGTATTTCTCTGCTCCAAGTATGTCATCCCGCATATGCAAACTGCGGGTAAAGGCGCAATTATCAACATGTCATCTGTGCATTCCCATGCTACTGTCAATGGAGCCGCACCTTACGCAGCCTCCAAAGGTGGGATCACTGCTCTGACGCGCAACATGGCCATTGACTACGGTCCGACTATTCGGGTCAATACCGTTTCCCCTGGCTGGGTATTAACGCCTCTGATTAAACAACTTTTCAGTAACTACGATGACCCAGCCCAGCAACAGCGCGTGGTTGAGCAACGGCAGGTAATGAAGCGTATTGGTACTCCTGAGGATATTGGCTATGCAGCAGCTTTCCTTGCGAGCGAAGAGGCTTCATTTATTACTGGTACCGAACTCTTTGTCGATGGCGGTCTGACAGCCCAACTTGAAAGTTGGTAGGTGAAGTCGGAGAGTCCTATTCGGGTATTATTTGGATGAAACCGATATCAAAGATTAATGTCGATAAAAATGCGGTCAGTAGATCGGCATACATAATTCAAACAATATTTGCAGCAAATGGAACAAAGTAATCACAAGAGTTTTAGAGACATTACTTTTTGTTACAAAGCTCACGGTTTATTTTCGCGCTCCTTAATTGCCCAAAGCAGTCGTTGCTTTATGCACCAAAACCAACAATGCAAATGCCAACATAGAAGCGAATTGAAGCCAGCTTACTGCATAATCTAATTTCTCTATTTTGCTCCGAACAAAATGGTGTTGGACAAATGATATTAGCAATAACAAAGCCCGATTATGCAATCCGCGATCGCAAGGGAAAAGTAGTATTCTACGTTCTCCTGTGGAAAAGAAAGAGAATTAAGTTAGAGGTTTTTGACGACTATTGGAGAAATGTGCATGGACCAGTCTGCGCTCGACTACCAGCTCAGCACCAATACTGGCAGTTTCATGTAGATCACAATCAAGGTGGTTTATGGCCAACTATTGAGGGCATAAAGTACAATTCCCTACCAGAAGATCAGTTTGATGGCATTGCCGAATTAACTTTTGAAAGCGTTGAAGACCGTCAGGCTTGGTTCAAAGCTGCTGCCATTTTGATGGATGACGAACACAACATATTTAGCAAGGCAATAGGCTACAACACTAGTTCTGGTAATTCTAAAACCTATGTCGATCGCATTGATGCTGGAGATC
>CAZZVG010001066.1:0-3119 GCA_964657295.1 Iningainema sp.
TCCTCCTTGCCGACTCAGCTTATTGGTCTTAAAGCAAATTCTTTTCGTCATCCGCTAGATCTTGAGGCGACTCAAGCACTCAAGCAGATACCGGGTGTAGATACGATTGTGCGAAATCTTTTGGGACCGGTGGCAGAGCAGGTTTTCTATGTGGAGAACATTGCATCCAGCGTTCTTGTGGGTGAAGAACAATTGCCGGATTTGCAAGAACTGCTGTTGTCAGCTTGTAAGAATCTGGACATAGATCCACCTCAGTTGTATGTCCGCCAGCATCCGGCTCCTAACGCTTACACTTTTGCCATGCGCGGTAAGCAGCCTTTTGTGGTTCTACATACCTCCTTGATCGATCTGCTGACACCAGAGGAAACTCAGGCGGTGATTGCTCATGAATTGGGACACCTGAAGTGCGACCATAGCGTGTATCTAACTCCAGTAAATTTGTTGATACTAGCTGCAGCTAGTGTTCCAAATGTGGGAGCGTTTGTTGCCCAAGCAATACAAGCACAACTTTTAGAGTGGGTACGCTGTGCTGAGTTTACATGCGATCGCGCTGCCTTGTTGGCAACTCAAAACCCTAAAGTTGTGATGTCGGTGTTAATGAAACTCGCTGGGGGTTCACCTACTTTATCAACAAAACTTAACTTAGATGCCTTTATTGCTCAAGCTCGCGCTTACGACGATATTAGTAAGACAGAATTGGGTGAAATGCTCAAAGTAGCGCAGACAGCCCAACTGACTCATCCAGTGCCAGTTTTGCGAGCACGAGAAATTGACAGGTGGGCCAGCAGCAAAGAATATCAAAATTTGTTGCAATCTCACAAAATAGAGTATAATAGTGAAGTTGCACCCAAGGGCGGGTGGCGAAACTGGTAGACGCACCACACTCAAAATGTGGCGGCCTTGCGGTCATAGGAGTTCGATTCTCCTCCCGCCCACTATTTGTTAAGTTCTGTGGAATATGGGAAATAGGTGGCATATACAATAAAGTGCTTTCCTAAAAGCATCATGAATTTTCATAGCGAGTTGCTAAAAACAACACCCAGCAGATTAAAACTTTACTTGGTGAATCTGTATCCTCAGTAAGGAAAACTTCTGTTATGAGATTGGGACTTTACGTTCTGTGGTAGATGAGCAAGGGCAAGAGTAATTTGACGAGTCAATAATTTTGAAATATACTATATTTAGTGGATGGGACGCGGAAACAAAGCTACCATTCAAAATTGCTCGACGGGTTGCAACTAAGACATTTTTAATTCAGCATAGCGGTACTAGTTGAGTGAAAAGATGGGTAGGCGATCGCAAAAAAGGTCAGGTTTATACATTATTAGCTAGCTCACAAAATCTAAGATTGTCTACAAATCATTAAGGGTTGCTATAGTAAGTTTTATTCATAGCTGAAATTTGCTTACCGTATTGCAGTTAGGAAGGTTTTAACCTGTTGTTATCAATATATTTTGTAAATTAATGAAGGATAATCGTTATGCAATTGAAAAGATGGGAGTCTCCCCGCCGAGAAGGTAGGAATGATAAAGGTAAAGGTGGTTCTGCAAGAAAGAGACAACTAAAGAAACAACAGCAGATGCTACGGAAAAAACTTAAGAAGGGCAACAGCCCAGATAACAACAAAAATCAAAGACAGGGGGAAGAAAATTTAATCTTCCCCCTATTTTTTTACTTTTTACTGACGCCTAATACCATGTCCCCTAAATTACTAGTAAATAAAAGATAGGTTCGTAGTTGCAAGGTAAGCGCAAGAAAAAACAAACCATAATGTGTTGCCGGGATCAAGCACTCGCAAGGACTTTCATCATATAGTCATTGCTTATGCATTGTATGTTGCTAACTGATTCATGAGAGATTACACTCTCGTACTGATTGTTTTCAGCTTTTGTTATTTGTCAGTTATTCCACACTTGACGTTTTTGCTTGGAATCATTAGTATTTCTTAAGACAAATAACAACATACATAAGTAATTCTACGATTGAGAATTGTAAAAAACCAGAAATATATGTAAAAATGAAAACATGAACATAAAGTTAGTATAAAGTTTGCTAAGATTTTACTAACATTGAGTTGATCTATAGTAAAGTAATATACATGATATGTTACTTGAACTAGAACCAGGGAAATAAAAGATTTTTTGTAAAAATTATTGCATCTCCATGTGTTGACGTCCAATCATGCCTCCAACTTTGAAACAGTTAAGGACTGATAAAACCTGACAGTTTCACGAAGCAAGGAATGATTTAGTCGGTATTTTGATCTTCAGTTAGACACAAGGAGTTACTTCTTATGGTAGAAGGATTTTTTCTACCTAGTAAAAGAGTGCTTGATTTTCCAATTACTGCTCTGCGCTTTGACGAACAGATCCAAACAATATTGAAGTGGGCAGAAGCGAAAGAGAGCAAGACTGTATGTGTAGCAAATGTGCACATGCTAATGGAAGCTTATTGGAATCCAGATTTTGCCACAGTCTTGAAAAATGCAGATATTGTCACTCCTGATGGAATGCCATTAGTGTGGATGATGAAACTACTGGGAGCGCGATCGCAAGATCGGGTGGCGGGGATGGATATTCTATTGGAATTGTGCAATCACGCACAGAAAAATAATCTCAGCGTGTTTTTTGTAGGTTCGCAGATAGAAATTCTCTCACGTATGCGAAAAAGGTTTGAGACTGAATTTCCTCAACTGAAAATTGCAGCGATGGAACCTTTGCCGTTTCGTCCACTTACTGCCGATGAAGACTCTGCTTTGATTGAAAAGATTAATTCAAGTGGTGCTAGTTTGGTGTTGGTGTCTCTAGGATGCCCAAAGCAAGAAAAATGGATGGCACAGCATCAGGATAAAATTCAGGCAGTGATGCTTGGCTTGGGGGGAGTTTTTCCAGTGTATGCTGGAATCCATAAAAGGGCACCGCAAATGGTGCGAAACTTAGGATTAGAGTGGCTTTACCGCATTGTGCAAGAACCGCGTCGGCTGTGGCGTCGCTACGTGCAAACAATTCCACCGTTTGTCTGGCTGGCTGTTAAACAATTACTAACATCTAATCCTCCGAAAGAAGCCTTTGACGCAGGAGATTGAAAAACTGACTGATTTTGATGCTAGTTAAGGGAGG
>CAZZVG010001067.1:0-3118 GCA_964657295.1 Iningainema sp.
GAGTTTTTCCCAGTGTTTAAATTGGGTCGCATTCGGCTGTAGAGTAATCGGTAGGGCTTCAGGAGTGGATTTGTACAATTTGCCATTCAACAGCGTTATGAAAAACGAGTCGTCGTGGGGAATGTTGTGAGATAAAAAGACATCAAAGATAGCAGCAACATTATCTCCGAAGGGTCGATCTGTGGTGAGGTTCCTCCCCTTTGTCAATCGTCTAAACTCCTCTACCTCGTGGACGAGAGACTTTTCTACCTGCTGTTGTAGTCGGACAAGGAGTAACTCACGGATTACCAGAATAGATACCAGTGTGGAGAAAGCCATTAGCACGACGTACAAAACCAGAATGCGCGTACGCACACCAAAGAAAATTCTGCGCCATCCTGGAAGTCGGATTTTCTTGAACACTTAAGCATTTTGCTCGCTGCGAGTGGAGAAGATTTTTGGTGGTGATATGTTCGTAGTGGTAAGTAGAACTAGCCCTTTCAAGGTGTGTTATTTTCCTGTTTTTTCTGGTTTAGAATCTTATAAGTTGAGACATGAGGTCGATTCTTGATGTAAGTCCTCTTTGGCTGAGGTTTTTTTGGACCTCGCGGATGACGACGAAAAGCTCTCAGCTTGACAAGACCTGCCAGATGTTTGAGGATTTGCGATAATTCTGTGAAGGTCATGTTCTGAAAAACACGCCACTCTTCGGGGGGAATCGCAATCATCATCCCCCTGTAAGTAGCCTTGATTTCATCAGCTAAATAATAGCTGGAAATTTCGGCTTCTATCTTCTCGGTTCCATGAACACTTCTTAAAGCTGCCTTAACCGCAGACAGTACGTTATAGGCAACTAAAGCGATGCAGAAGGTAAACAAGGCAGCCTTTGGGTAGCCTAATGTATTAATCTCGCAGCAGAGATTTTCTGTGAGGACTTGAAACAAGGTTTCAAGCTTCCAACGTTTGCGGTATAGTTGGGCTATCAACAGCGCATCCACGACCTCAGAGGGCAGATTAGTGAAAATAAAAATTTCCCTGTCCCCATCACGATTAGGCTGCTCTAAGCAGACCTTGACGCGGCGTGCCTTTAACAGTTGACCATCATCGGCGCTTAAAAGGATATTTTCCTCAAACACAATACCACTATCACTTTGACCCACCAAACAGAAATCATCCGTTGCTTGCCAGGGCATACTTTGATGCTGTCGAATAATGAAGTAGCCTTTTTGTGCAGCAATTCCGAATAAGAATTTGAGCGTGCAAAAATTACGGTCTGCGATCCAAACATCATCTTCCTCAACCGTTGGTAGCACCTGATCAAACAAAGAACGCTCTTGGGCATGACCATCCTCACATGGGAATACGTCCACTGCTAGCATTACACTTGGGTCGAGTACTACAAGAGATTGACCTGGTAATGGGGCGCTACTAATGTCACGCAACACTTCTAAACGATGTTCGCTTGCTGCGATCGCGTTACCGTCAAGAATCTTGATTCGATAACCAGGTAGCAAATCAGGCATTGTTGCGTTCAGATGCCGAATTGTAGCTTCCATTTGTCCAGCAACCTCTCTGACTAACTCCCCATTGATACTCGGTTCGATGCCATTAATTTTGTTGTAAACCGAGGTAACTGAAACACCTATTTCTTCAGCTGATGCTTGGTGGGCTGCATGTACTGATGGGTGGACTCCGCAGACGACAAGGCTCATCAAATTGACGACTGTGGAGAATAATAACTCGCGAGTGTACTGGGTTTTTGCACTACGTTCAAATAGTTCATCCAGGATTTGGGGACATAACGCTTTCTCTAAAAGCCCGCGAACCATCACGGAAACTGGACTTTCTTTTATAAATCGCTCAAACACCTGCCCTAGTAACATTTTTATTTCCACCCTAAGATTTGCACCTCTTTTAACCAGACTACAAATCAGCCCATCACGCAACACCTTAAAAAGGCTAGTCCTAGTACATATGCTCACCTTGAAAGGGCTAGTAAGTAGAACTTACGCATTGACAGGAAATACCAAATGTGTAGTGTTGATTTCCGGCATTAAACCTTGATTTTTCGACACTTTTTAGGCGATCGCTATTAACCCTCGGATCATTGATAACAGCCTGAAACGACGTATTTTCGTTGAATCATAAAATCAGAAATTTGTACAGTGCGTAAGTCCTGGTAAGGTTCAGACTCTTGCTAACTCTGCATTCTAGCCCTGAACGAATTACCAGATCGCCCCAATCTGATTGGTGAGCTTTTTGGAGAATGAGAGGGTTTCTCGACTGGTAAGAGAAACCCTCTGTCTGAAGGTATTGTTTAGTCTTTCTATATGATTAGTTAGACCTGTTTCTTTTCCAACTGCTCGATGATGTTTTGGGGGAATAACTATTTTGTAAGCTTGCCAAAAAAAGTATGGGTTCTTGATTTTTGTTGATTAATTTATTCTTTGGAAGTCCCTTATTCACTGTGCGTTCGCTTATTTTGAGATCCGGAGGGGAATTAAAGCCTTGATGTAAAAACAAAAAGGGGATTTTTCAGTAAATCGTTATTTGTAAGTAAAATTTATGACCATCACAGAAGGCTTCCAGAAGCGATTATTTAAGGCACAGGGCTAGCATAAATCATAAAATGACCAAAAGCTCTGTGCTTGACAAAAATGTCTGAATCGATTGAAGCGCCTGGATTACAAGCCCTGTAAGGCTTAATTAAATCTGGCGGTTAAAAATGAGCGAACGTACAGCTGTAATTGCACTGATTGTCGCCGCCTATATTGTATGGTCTGGAGCAAAGCTGCTTTACGAAACAGGCTCAGGACTGCTGGATACTGCACTACCGGAGGCGGAACAGCAAATTATTACGGGCATTTTATTTTTTGGATCTCCCTTATGGAGTGAGTCAGCGAAGAGGCAGAGGGGCAGGGGGAATGGGGGAAACCCCATCCATAAATGGAGGGGCTTAATTGAGGACGCAGCAACTTCAGTGCTGCGCTCCTTGCGATTGGGAATATTTTCTTTTTTCCATAAATGAATAAAGGTGCTTGTACCAATATTTATTTTCCCCTGCCCCCCTGCCTATGAAGGTCATCTATAGCTGCCCAAACGCATTACTCAATTGAGTGACGCACTTTTTTCTCCTTTC
>CAZZVG010001068.1:0-3113 GCA_964657295.1 Iningainema sp.
GCCGTTGGTGAACCAGTAGAACAATTGTCGTACACTACTAAGTCATAGCCAGCTTCGCTGAGTTGTCGCACAACGTGGGAGCCGATATAGCCTGCACCGCCAGTCACTAAAACTTTTTTGTTCATCTACCTTTACCTAACAAAATAACTCGAACGGTTTTGAAGGCGATCGCTAAATCCAACCAGAAGGAATAATTCTTGATATAGTAGAGGTCGTAAGCTAGCTTTTCTTCGGCATCCTCAACTGATGCGCCGTAAGGATACATCACCTGTGCCCAGCCAGTGATTCCCGGTTTGACTAAATAGCGCAGGTCATAGTAGGGAATCTCTTGTTTAAGCTTGACATCAAACTCTGGTCGCTCTGGACGCGGACCAATCAAGCTCATTTCCCCCCGGAGTACATTTAAAATCTGTGGTAGTTCATCGATTCGAGTTAGGCGTAGCCAGCGTCCTACTCTAGTGATGCGAGGATCGCACATCTGCGCCCACTGCACCCCCCGCTTTTCAGCGTCCTGATACATAGAGCGGAATTTGTAAAGCCTAAAGGGCTTACCTTCCTGCCCTGTCCGTACCTGAGTATAGAACACTGAACCTGGACTATCTAACTTAATTGCCAGTGCCGTAAGCAGCATCAGCGGAGACAGAATCAGGAGTAACAGCGACGCCAGAATTATGTCTACAAGCTGCTTCAGTTTCAGACTTATGCTGCTAGAGGTTAGGTTAAAACCAGCACCAAAAGCCAGCCAGCTATCTTGTAGTAAAGATGAAGGGAGTTTGTACCACAAGGTTTCACAAACATCCGGTATTCTGTAAACGGGGATACCTTGCAGCCGCATTTCCATCAACTGTCGCACCTCTACATCAGATAAATCCATTTGGTTTGCTACGACCACTCCTGACCAAGGCTGTTGACTCCATCTCGGCAAGTCGCTTAAGCTACCAAGATAATTCAAAGGACTCTCTGCTAACAAATTTGTATCTTGATCGGCTTCCGCTAGAACAAGTAACCGTCCTAAGGAGTTGAGTTTCACAAAGGTTTGTGCAAATTTGATTGCTTTCTCGCCTGCACCCAGTATCAGCCAACGAGTGTGTTGGGAGTGAAATTGTACCCACTTGAGTGCCCAGAGGCGTGACATCACCGCCCAGATTGTAAATGTTCCTAGGCTGAGTAGCAAAATTAAGCGTTCAGCGAGAGGATCTTTGCCCCAAACACCAGTCAGGTAAAAGATGGCTGCAGCGATCGTACTCACGATGATATTGCAGATGAGGATGCGAGATGGAGTCCGCAAACCCGCAATTTGGGTATCTGGATGGTAAGTGTCTGCCAGATAAAGCCCCAAGAGTTCCAGTGGGACAAATACATAAACCAGCGGATCAAACCAATCAAGTAATTGACCCAAATGCAACCACAGGATCAGCGTCAAACTGAAAACTAAGCCAACTATATCCCCTAGTAAAAGCAATACAGGCAGAATATGTTGGATTTGATGTAACTTATTGTCTTCATTTCCAAGAGAAAAGGTAGTATCCATTAGTCTTTATTTACACACTTATATAAAAGGTTGATTCGCTGGCAAAAGCTACATTAGTCGTATTGAGTACTACTCGCTTTGATCCCAATGGCACTATATTCAAAGATAACTTTGCTCTTCCACTGTCCGTTTGCTCCAGTATTTGACATCTACTCGAATTCCATAAAACCTATACCTGGTAATTGTTTAAAGTTTTGCAGGCAATTTTTCATCTCCCGTATTCTTCGTCACGATTCTGTCGTCAGTAAGAGCGAAAACTCAGATCGGAATAAGCCAAGAGATAAATATTAACCATTTATTAGACATCCACCACATAACTCTTTTTTATTCTTTATACAGATAAGGAGCAATGTGTAAATTACCTAAAAACTAAAAGACTAGTAAAAATACGTAAGACATAAGAGCAAAAAAAGCTGATAAATATATAAAGATTATTTTATAAATTGTAAATCGCACTCAAATTAAGGACAGAGCAGCGCCCATACGCAATTATCATCGCTTTCATTACATTCACTATAACTATGCCTTCTCACCAAGAAGACCGAGATTCAACTGATTTCCAACATTACTGGCTGATCCTGAAAAGGCGTTGGCTGCTCATAGCGGTTGTCATGGGATCTGTGATTGGACTGACAGGGTTAATCACCTTCATGCAAAAACCGATTTACGAAGCACAAGGTAAGCTACTTTTTAACAAGCAGAATGGTGTCTCTTCCCTAACAGGTATAAGTGAACAGGTCGGAGAATTGAGCGGTGTGACGAGCCTCAGTAACCCTTTGGATACAGAAGCAGAAGTTATTAGCTCAAATGCCATTGTCCAGAAAACGATTGCCCATTTCCAGTTAAAGGATAAGGCAGGCAAACTCTTGACAATTGATGCGTTTCTCAAACAATTGAAGCTCAAGAGTATCAGGGGTACGGATGTGATGTCGCTTTCCTACCGCAGTACTAATCCCCAACAAGCAACAGCGGTGATCAATTTTTTGATGGCAGATTACCTGGAGAACAATATTCGCATCAACCGAGCATCAGCGACAGCAGCGCGAGAATTTTTGAGCAAGCAGTTACCTGATGTCGAGGAAAGAGTTGTGGCAGCAGAAGCTGCATTGCGTCGGTTTAAAGAACAAAACAGTGTTGTTGCCCTAGACCAAGAAGCAAAGACAGGGGTGGAAAGGCTGAGTGAGTTATCAAACCAGATAACCAAAGCCCAAGCTGCGTTGGCAGATGTCAAATCTCGCTCTCTAGCTTTGCAAAGTCAGTTGAAATCGAATACACAGCAAGCGGTGGCTCTCAACTCTTTAAGTCAATCTCATAGCGTGCAACAAGTGCTAAGCGAGTACCAGAAGGTACAAGACCAATTAGCTGTGGAGCGTACTCGCTTTCAGAATGAACACCCAACTATCGTCAATCTGATGAGCAAAGAACAAGCTCTCAAAGAGCAACTGAAACGGCGAGTCGCCAAAACCCTTAGCAGTTCCCAAGTTGTGCCAGAGCAGAATTTGCAAATTGGAGAACTGAGTCAGACTTTGACTGCCAATCTAGTGCAGTCAGAGGTAGAACGGTTGGGATTGGAGAATCAAGT
>CAZZVG010001069.1:0-3111 GCA_964657295.1 Iningainema sp.
GCCTCAAATTTAACCGCCAGTGATCCAATGTCCCCAAGATAATATTTTCTGTCACTGTGAGTTGAGGAACTAGTATGAAGTGCTGATGCAGCATGCCAATGCCTAGTTTAATTGCCTCACTGGGCGAACTGATGCTGACTAATTTGTCTTGCAGATATATTTTTCCCCTATCTGGCTGAGTCAGACCACTGATGATGTTCATTAAAGTTGTCTTACCTGCACCATTTTCACCCAATATTGCGTGAATTTCTCCTTGCTCGATGTTTAGGTTAACATTATCATTAGCAATAAATAAGCCAAAGTGTTTTGTGATTCCTTCTAGGCGTAAATATGACATTGACTTTGGATTAGATATCATTGGTCATTAGATCATGAAAAATAACAAATAATGACTATGTAAGCCAAATCCTACTCCTTTTAAGAGTGGGATGAGCTTAAACATCGAGTTGCTTGTCCACCCTCTTTACAGTTTTCAAAGACGATTTTTTTGGAAATAATTTCCTGTCTTGTATTCAAAGCTTTTTGCTTGATTGTTTCGGGAACAATTGTCCCAAACTTTCCTAAATTTAGGATATCTGGTTTTTCTAAACCAATTGTATAAATTTGACCTTTAAGTTGATTTTGCTTGGCAAGTTCTGCTAAATAAGCTATGGCTAAATCTAGCCGTTTAACAGCACTAGTTAGTACTGCTTTGGGTGCAAGTTCTAATTGGTCTTTTGTATTCCCAAAAGCATAAACGCCTTTATCACTTGCTGTTTGTAAGACAACAGGGGAAGCATTATCTAACCATTGATAGACGACATCCACACCAGTAGAAATTAAGGCAAGTGTAGCTTCTTTTGCTTTGGAAACATTATTCCAATCACCTGTAAATATGGAGCTAATTTTAATATCGGGTTTAACAGATTTTGCTCCTAATTCTAAGCCTCGCAACTCTTGCTGAGTGGCTTCAAACTTTTCTCCGGCAATATATGCTAGGTGATTTGATTTAGTTATTGATGCGCCTATAATACCACACAAATAGCTTGCTTGCAGGTGATCTATTCGTAAAGCTGCAATATTAGGGCCACTCACAGCACCATTGACACCCACAAAGAACGTATTGGGAAACTGCGGTGCAACTTGTTGAATAGCCGCATCAAATTGTCCACCATGAGCAATGACGAGATTATGTCCCCGACGGGCGAAATCAGAAAGGGCTTCAGTTTGATCCGCTTGTGCAACTTGTTCGACATATGTCGTCTGGGCACCAAGCTTTTGTTTGACTAGTTGTACGCCTTCGTAACCAGATTGATTCCAGGCTTTGTCGGTGATCACTCCAGGAAGAGCGATCGCCACTTTAAACCCTCCACTACTCCCTGTTGCTGATTGCGTTGTCGTTTGGCTCTTATTGCAAGCTATAAGCAGTAAACTGGTGCTGAAGCTAGCTGAACCATACAAGATAAATTTCCGCCTGCTCAAGTTTACCGTCATAGATGTGCCTCTCAACGAATAATCCCGACCCTATTGATTACATTAAACCATCCTGTAGTCATCATATGTAGATGGCACGACCTCTCGATGCTTAACATAATATTGCATAACTTAAAATTTTGTATCAAACAGCCAAAGCTCAATCGGAGAACCGGAGTCATATGTCATGATGACAAAGTAGAATACGTATCAAATTATTGATCATAGGGAATATTACATGGCTCTCCATTTAGGTGATACAGTACCGAACTTTGACCAAGCCTCCACACACGGCGACATAAATTTTCACGACTGGGCAGGCGACAGCTGGGTAGTGCTGTTCTCGCACCCCGCAGACTTTACACCTGTTTGCACTACTGAATTAGGGCAAGTTGCCAAGCTGAAGCCAGAGTTTGACAAGCGCAATGTCAAAGCTATAGCTCTCAGCGTTGATGATGTAGAATCTCATAAGGGATGGGTGGGAGACATCGAGGAAACTCAGAACACCACACTCAATTACCCTATTTTGGCAGACTCAGATCATAAAGTTTCTGACCTTTATGACATGATCCACCCTAATGCCAACGCAGCAGTAACCGTGCGTTCTGTGTTTATCATCGATCCCAACAAGAAACTGCGTTTAACCTTAACCTACCCACCCAGCACTGGACGCAACTTTGATGAAATTCTGCGGGTGATTGATTCGCTGCAATTGACTGACAATCACAGCGTAGCAACACCAGCTGACTGGAAAGATGGTGATGATTGTGTAATTGTCCCCTCACTTAAAGATCCAGAAGTGCTGAAGCAGAAATTTCCCAAAGGGTATCAGGAAGTTAAGCCTTATCTCCGGATGACTCCTCAACCTAATAAGTAATTAACACAAGTTGCTAGTTAGCATAGTTAGGGCTGGTAATAGGTAATAGGAACTAGGAATAATTATTTATTACCAATGCTCGATTACTTATTACCAAATCTGGTGCCATTCTCAATAACTATAGGGTAGGATCGGCACTGCTCTACAAGGATAAAATAAAGATTTTAGCTACCTGCCTTGGCAGTGCCTACCTGAAAAATTAAGATTTAAGAAAATCAAAAATGCGGTGCCCACTTCATAAGCGACCTTAGTGCAAGATGATGAATAGAAAAATGTAGGATACTTGATTATGCTTTCATCTCCAATTGTGTTGCAAATGCCACCAGAACTGCAAATGACAGACGAGCAGTTTTTTGAGTTCTGTCAAATTAACCGTGACTTAAGCATCGAGCGAAATAAATTTGGAGATATATCGATTATGCCGCCCACTGGTTCAGAAACGGGCAACAGAGATGCTAGAATAATTCAACAGTTGATGAACTGGACAGACGCAGATGGAACTGGTATTGCCTTCTCTTCCAGTGCTGGATTTAAGCTATCAACAGGTGCAGACAGATCGCCTGATGCTTCCTGGATGAAATTGGCAAGATGGGATAGTTTATCAGAAGAACAGCAAGAAAAGTTTGCTCCGATTTGCCCAGATTTTGTGGTTGAACTTAGGTCGCCCTCTGACAATCTTAAGCCTTTGCTTGAAAAAATGGCAGAATACATGAGGGAGCCGGGAATTCAGCTTGGCTGGTTGATTGACCGCAAAAATAGAAAAGTCTATATCTATCGTCCTG
>CAZZVG010001070.1:0-3105 GCA_964657295.1 Iningainema sp.
ACGGCAGTTTAAAGAGCTTTATCAACAGCGAAGAGAGTTGCAGCTTAATGCTTAAGTTAGGGCATAACGCGACATAACCAGCTATTTCTTAAGAGTGATTTAAGCCCCTACAATCTCCCAAACCGTAAGAAGGAATGGGACGATTACCACTTGTAGCAACACTTAGAATTAGAATATTAGGCATTGTGAGTACCTAGGGCTTATGAACATTTCACATCAACTTCAGCAAGAAGTCGAAAAATGGTCAAAAATTCAAGGAATTTCAACTGAGCAATTTATCCTACAGGCTGTTGCGGAGAAAGTCAGTGGACTAAATCAACAGATTAATCCACCAACTTCCCAGGAAGCTAGAGTTTATAGGAAAGAGGGCATATTAGTTGTAGAAACTGAACCAATGGGCAATCTCGATATCAACGCCTTTATCGATGAACTGCGAGAAGAACGCATTCGGGAGCAGATGGGTTTGTGCTCGTCTTGTTTGACACCTCTGTTTTAGTTGCAGCACTAATTGTCAGTCACCCTCAAAATTCTGCCTGCTTCCCTCGGTTGAAAGCAGCAGAATCCAAACAAATTGAAGGTTTTATTTCAACTCACAGTCTGGCAGAAACGTATTCTGTTATGACGCGCTTTCCCATTCAGCCCCGCATTACTCCCACACAAACCCAAAGCATCATTACAGATATTTCACAACATCTGAAAATTGTGCTTCTACTTCCAGATGATTATCTGACCGAAAACTTGTAGGGTGCAGAGCAAATGCATTCATGCATGGGGTAGAGCCGCGTGCGGGACTTCAGTCCCCGTCAATACCTCTTACCCACAACTCAATAAACTCACTCACACTTACACCTTTTTTACTAGCAATATCCTTAAGCTTATTCCATGAACTTGGGGTAATAAATATATGATGGTCTTTCTTCACCTCATTGTGTAGAACTGGCTCATCTTTTATCCTCTTTTTTCCTTTTTCTACTTGCATATTTTAGATAATGGCGGTATACTAAGATTATAATAAAGATTAAAAGGAAAAAGACAAGTGCAAGTACGGTGGAATTTCAAGCTGTTGCCAAATCAATCCCAGGAGGCGACTCTTGAGGATTGGTTAGTAACGCTAAGAAAACATCGTAATTATGCCTTAAGGGAGCGTAAAAATGGATTCGAGACTAATAATCAGGATGTTACGGAAACTATTGTTTATGCTTATGGTGCTTATTGTGATATAGATTCAAGAGTCGAATATGGTTCCTGTTGCCCTCTAACCTGTCCAGTGCTAAAGCATGGCGTCATTCCCCAAAACTTAGAACTAGCCTTTAAAGAATCCAAAACGAGGGATAAAGAAACCAAGAAAGTTTTATCAACCACTATTGGGTGGGATTCAGCATCTGGGATTCAGATGAAAGTTACGTCCCAACTACGTCAATCATTGCCTCGTTTTGCTGTAATTGATTCATGTGTTTTACAACGTAATATTGCCAATCTGGATACTGGTTACTCAAACTTTTGGAAGCACAAGAAAGGGTTTCCACAATTCCTGCGACGACTAGACTCTTTTGAGTACAAGCCTGGTCGCGTCATCCTGCGTCATATCCGTAAGAATTATGCTACTGCTTACTTGCCGGGAATCGGTGAGGTTAAGTTTCACAATAGTCGCGATTTAACTCAGATTCAAGACTTAAGGACTTGTACTATTAAGCGTGATGGTGGTAACTGGTATATATCTATGTTGGTTGACATTCCTGGAGTATTGCCGGAATTGAAGCCGCTAGATGAGTGTAAATCCGTTGTCGGCATAGACGTAGGTGTAAACAAACTTGTTGCGATTTCTGATGGTAGCTTTCAAGAAAATAAGAGGGTAGCAACCAATAAGAAAAAGGCGCGTCGGTTAGCCATGCGTCAACGTGCTATTAGCCGCAAACAGAAAGGATCTAAGAACAAGATTAAGGCTATTAAGAAATTAGCCAAACAACAACATAAAATTGCCCAGTCCAGAGATGGATACAACTGGCAAGTAGCATCCACCATTGTGAAGACTGCTGATGTTATAGGGCGCGAGAATCTCAACATCAAAAATATGGTCAAACGTGCCAAACCCAAACATGATGGTAAAGGTGGATACAAGCGCAATGGCGCGAGTCAAAAAACTGGATTGAACCGAGTTATTCTTGATACTGGTTGGGGTGATATCTTCAAAAAAATTGCTTGGCTTGCAATCAAAGCTGGTAAATCTGTAGTATTGGTTCCAGCCAAATATTCTTCTCAAGAATGTCCCAAGTGTGGACATATTGATAAAAGTAATCGTGATGGCGAAAAGTTCCTTTGTTGTAAATGTGGACATACGGAACATGCCGACACAAAAGCTTCTAGAACAATTGCTAAAAGAGTGGGATTGGTCTTCCCGAAAAATCAAAAGACCCTACCTGGGGACTCTGGGAAAGTTACGCCTAGCAGACATCAATCTTTAGGGGTTGAGGCTAGGAACCAAGCCTTTGGGAATCACCGCCATGTGCGGGAAACTCCGACAGTTGGATATTTAGGAGATACGGCTGAAATTCCTAAAGAATCCCCTCGCCTTTAGGCATGGGGAGTGTCAACGTTCTGATGAGAAGCGACTGATTCGTGCGATGGAGTAGGCTGCGGTGAGGGAGGTCTACCTTTAGAAGCAAACTCTGTGAGATTCTTGACCACAACGTAAAGGACGGGTACTAGGAGCAGGCTCATGAGGGTGGAAACCAATAAGCCGCCAAACACAGCCGTGCCGAGCGACAAACGGCTGGCTGACCCTGCCCCGGATGCCAGCAATAAGGGAAGAAACCCAACCAGTGCGGCGATGGTGGTCATTAAAATCGGGCGGAGCCGCTGTTGAACCGCATGGAGTGCAGCTTGGGCGATCGTCATGCCCTGCTCCCGCGAATGGTTGGCAAATTCCACAATTAAAATCGCGTTCTTACTTGCCAAACCAATCAGCATCACCAATGCCACCTGACAGTAGAGATCGTTGACTAACCCTCGGAATGAAATGAACACCATCGCGCCGAGAACTGCGAAGGGCACGGTCAGTAAGATGATTATCGGGTCGATGTAATTTTCGTACTGAGCCGCTAAGAT
>CAZZVG010001071.1:0-3098 GCA_964657295.1 Iningainema sp.
GATTCTCGATCCTATTCGCTACAAGTCACTTCCAAATTTCATCAGTATTTTCAAATTGACCAACTTCCGCAACAATTAGCCCTCAACTTATTTCAGGCAGAGGCAGAGAGAGATTCAGAGGTGGAAGAGGGAGAAAAATAACTCCTAATTTCTGAGTCCAGACTCCTACCTGCCGAGAGAGGTAATATGTCTCACCCCTCTACTATGGTTTAGAGTAGAATTAGCCACTCAGCTAAAAAAATTGCAAATGGTGTTTGATCCTAACTTTTTAAATGACAACCCTGAGGAACACCCCAATCAGCTTCTGAATGATAACTTTGAAGAAATGCCCAATCAGTTGCTCAAATATTTACAGCATCAATCTCCTGAAGTCTTAGCCCGTGTCGCTCAGTCTGTAAGCCCTGAAATTAAACAAATCATCTCGCAAAATGTCCAAGGGCTTGTGGGAATGCTACCCTCAGAACATTTCAATGTTCAAGTGACAACAGATAGAGACAATCTTGCGGGTTTGTTGGCATCAGCAATGATGACGGGGTACTTCCTACGCCAGATGGAACAACGGATGCACTTAGATCATTTGAGTAATTCGTAAAAGTTATGAGTTGTAAGTAATGAGTGATGAGTGATGAATTCAGAATTATTTCTCCATTCGTCTGAGTGACTAATTCAAAAATAAAACTCCTCACCCAACAGGAAAGCCGTCATTCGCGCTGTCTTAACTCACGTGCAGAGGCTCCTACTTTTGAGGATAAACGCCTAACTTTACCTCAAAGGTTTGGTTTTTACCGTCGCGGTTGACGGCGATTTCCAGTTTGTCGCCAACGGCGCTCTCATCTATCAATTGCTGAACCTGAGCAGTAGTGTCAACATGTTTACCTTTAATCTTTTGAATAATGTCCCCAGGATGTATTCCGACTTTCTGTGCTGGTGATTTTTCTTGAATTGCTTTAATCGCAATACCGCTATCCTGCTGGATGTTAAGATTGTTTTCTTGATTGATCTGTAGTTTCTTTACAGGAGTTAGATCTGTCATCTCAACTCCGAGAAACGGATGTTCTACATGACCTTTTGTAAACAGTTCACCAGCAATGTGAGCAGCGATATTAATCGGGATGGCAAAACCAAGTCCGCGAGCATCAGCACGAATCGCAGTGTTGATACCAATCACCTCGCCGGAGGCATTTAATAAAGGGCCACCAGAGTTACCAGGATTAATTGCTGCGTCGGTTTGGATAAAGCTGACTCGTTTATCTGGAACTCCGACTTGGGCGCTGGTGCGACCAGTGGCGCTGACGATCCCGATTGTGACAGTATTATCTAACCCCAAGGGATTGCCAATTGCGATCGCCCACTGTCCTGGTATTAAATTTTGAGAATTACCCAGTTTGACTGTTGGCAATTTCTCGGCAGAAATTTTTACCGCAGCGACATCTGTGATCGAATCGACTCCTACGACTTTACCCTCAAAGGTTCGACCGTCTTTAAGGGTAACTAGTACTGTATCTGTATCTACAACTACATGAGCGTTGGTGAGAATTTTTCCATCTTCACTGACAATAAATCCAGACCCCGTACCATGTTCAATTCTTTCTTGGGGAATTGGTTCCTCGTCCTCTCCAAAAAATTTCCGTAAGAGAGGATTTTTCAAAGCTTCAGAAATGGGATTTGCTACTTTACGAGTGGCATTAATTCGTACCACAGCAGGTCCAGTTTTCTGTACCGAAGCAGCAATAAAATTTACATTATCACCCCCAACAGCCCCAATCCGTGCTTGAGCCGCATTGGGAACGACAGTCTCTGGTGGCATCACTGTGACATTTCTTAACTCTTGAAATGGGTGATTTTGTGGTAAAAAATGGCGACTGCCTAACAAGCCTGCACCGCCACCAATCGCCAATAAGGAGACATAAACGGCTAGTTGCTTTAAAGAAATCTTCATCTTAAAATCTTCGATACGTGTGGAAACCGTGTGGTTTTAACCCACGGAGGAATACGAACGGCTAATAAATTAGCGTCAAGGACAGCAATGCAGATGCGCTGTTTCTAAGTTTAGTCAAGCCAAAGGCAAGTTAACAAATGAGTAGAATACTGAGGACACATAGTCATTAGTCAATAGTCATACTTATTTGTAGTTGTGCTAAGAGCGCAATTACAAAAAGTTCAATCTAAAAAATTAATCTCTTCACCTGCATACATGAGATTTCGCCATTGTGTCCTCCTTTTCTGTAACTTGATTGGTGCTTTTGGGTTAGTAAGCACACTGACTCATCCCTCGATCGCACAAGTTTCTGCATCAGGTTGCCTAACTTCAGCCCTTGACCGCTTTGTGCGCCACAAAGTTGCACCGGGCGAAACTCTGGAGACTATAGCGCAGCACTATAATCTCAATTCAGCAACTATTGTCGCCCTAAATCCAACTCTACAAAACGGTAGGATTACCGTTGGTAGCGAAATTCAAATTCCTCCTTACAACGGGATTGTCGTCCAAGTACCCCAAGGTCAAACCTGGCGACAAGTCGGGGCTAAGTACAAAATTCGTCCCGATGTATTATTTGAAGCAAATGGATGTCAAAAAAATCCCCGAGTCGTATTTATTCCAACCTTAGGTCGCTTGCCTCATCGTCGGATCACGGAATCTGCCTCACGACAACTACCGCAAAATATAGCAACACAACAAAACGTTACTCCTACTATTAGCAAATTAGCTGGATATCCTCTGCCAGAAGTCGCAAAAATAGCTGTACCATATGGTTGGCAGACTAATCCAAAGACAGGTGAAGTTTTTTTTCATAGTGGTCTAAATTTGCTCGCAGCAAAGGGAACGCCTGTACAAGCGATCGGTGAGGGAACGGTAGCTTTTGCGGGGGAAAAAGGTACTTATGGGAAATTAGTTATTATTAATCATAGTGGAGGATTACAAAGCCGCTATGCCCAACTTGACAGTATCAAAGTCTCTATCGGTCAACAAGTCAAAAAAGGTGACTTGTTGGGAACTGTGGGTACAACAGGCGCACTTATTTTAAGTGAACCCTATCTTCATTTTGAAGTACGTTCTAGCTCAGATCTTGGTTGGGTAGCTCAAGATCCAAAAGTCTATC
>CAZZVG010001072.1:0-3098 GCA_964657295.1 Iningainema sp.
CGAAGGGGTACGAGACGCTAACGCGTAGCTTGCTTCCCCGAAGGGGTACGAGACGCTAACGGTGGGCGAAGCCATCGTCCAAAAAATAGTAGTTTATAATACATTTTTTTAGGTACAGAACAAAAGCTGATTGCCGTGTACAAAGCTTACAAGGCGGATTGCGGAAGAATGAACTAGCCCTGCTCTAATTAATTTCCTTGTAAAATATTTTAATTTTCTGTCGTTTGTATAAAAAATATTTAGTAATATTGGATCTCTTGATTTAAGGATATTAGGCAAATACGTCACAGAAGAAACTATTTTTGAGAAAATAGTTTATACTTAATTATATAGATTACAAGCTCACTGGGTTAAACACTTGGCTGACACCTTTACTACTGCCGTTAATGCTAGTTATTTCAGTACCTAGTTGCCATCATATACCAAATTAAAATATAGCAGTCATATTTTATTTTTGAAATACTTGTGAGGAGTGTCATCTGTAAATAGTCGTTGGTCATTTGCGATCCAGGACAAGTGACTATTAACAGCCTTAAGTAAAATTTTCACTTCCTCATTTAGGATTGCCAGATTGCACAACATCAGTCAGATAATGTGGCGTCGCATATTTGTCTGCCGCGACAGCCTAATAGAAAATTTCCACTCTGTAATTGCTTTAGAAAAAATAGTAAACTTATGCCAACAGTAAATTACAATCAAACCGGTAAATATCTTCCACCTAACATAGTAATTTCGGGAATATCTTTCGTTCCTGGGGTGACGGAACTTGAGCCGGAACAAGTCGCCGAGATACAGCAATTTATCAAAAAAGATCCTTTGCTTCAGCATTATTTGAAGCAAAAAATTCTGGTCATCCGAAATTAAAGGGTTGACTCCGTATTCTTGATAGCAGTTTTTACGTCAATGAACTACACCACTCCCTATTCCCTGCCTCGACTGTAATCTATGCAGTACCATCTGAGTTATGTTGCCAAGAAATTATCGCATACTACTTGTAGTAATGATATAAGTTAATATCTTACTACAAATAGCACAATAGACATAAGCGAGAAATGATCTAGGGGCTTTCTGTGTAGGGAACACCACCAAAAAACCTCTAGCAAAGATTTCAACGAATGCGTCCTGCGCTTTGCAGCGCCGTTCGCCTTGATCTCCGACTAGAGTTGGCATCGGCAATTTTCACTTCATGTCTAATGGAGAATTTTGGCAACAGAAGCAGATGATGAATCGTTCACAGGTACTATCCGGGTTCAAGGAACTCTAGCTGGCAATCCATCTCTACCCCGTTACTCAACTTTACCCGCACGCTGTCCAATCTAGATGGGTACAAATCAACGATCATCAGCAGTCCTAGAGTTTTATGCCGTACTGACTTATTAGCGATGTAATACTTCTTGGCTGTTTCAATGTTCATGGAATCTACCTCTGGACTATCTTTATCTTCACACGACCACAGACTGATACACGCATCTTAAAAAAGAGATCAGCACCCAGCACAGCGAGGAGACGGGGTTAGGAACTTATGGACAAAGCTATCCATAGTTTACTGTTTGGGGAGCTTTTCTCGGGTCATACGCTCAATTACATCACTAAGACTGTTGGCTCCTAATTCAAGTTGTTTTTGTTCTAACCATTGGATAGCTGTTTCAGTCAAAGTCATGGTAAATCTACGTTTGGACTCGTTATAGATTTTTTTGCCAGCCATATTGCTACATGAAAAGTTAGGCTCTCCCTACTCATTACTTAGCTATCAATTGTTAATATTACTTTTTATTACAGTTATCAAACTTTCCTCTTGATAGCTGATACCTTGTGTTATTATAGAAATTGAGAATTAATTCGGTACTCGCGTTTGTTTTTAGTATTGACAGGCTTTTTCCTTTTGGTATTTACAGACTTTTCTCCGAAACCTAAATCTCTACACACTTATCATTTCGGAGACAATCTATGTCAGTTTATGTAGGCAATCTTTCTTACGAAGTTACAGAAGAGAATCTGAATACTATTTTTGCAGAATATGGTTCTGTAAAACGAGTTCAGCTACCTACCGACCGTGAAACAGGTCGTTTGCGTGGCTTTGGTTTTGTGGAAATGAGTTCAGATGATGAAGAAACAGCAGCCATTGATGGTCTTGATGGTGCTGAGTGGATGGGACGTGACCTCAAAGTTAATAAGGCTAAGCCTAGAGAAGAAAGAGGTTCGGCTGCTGGTAATCGGGGAAACAACAGCTTCCGTAGCCGTTACTAAGTAAAGCTCTCTATCAGAAAGGTCAGAATTAAATTTATTGTATGTTGGGTTAAGCTCGGCTCACACAATATACAATAAATTTTTCCGAATCTTTATCAAAGAGGAGAAGCTATATAAGCTAACTCACAAGTTTAGCAAATAAATTGGATTTAGCTCAAGCAGAAACGCTTGAGCTTTTTTTATACAAAGTTTGGATTGCGCGACGAAAATTAAAGTTTTAGCTAAGACAAAACCCCTTCTCTAAAGTTTTCCATGTCTATTCTAGAATCGCACTCCTTTTCAAAAAAAAGGGTGTATCGGCTACTTTTTTCTTAGACAAAAAACGATATTTTCCTCAGATAGTGAACCGCATTAATGATGCATTTGTCAGGAGATTCAAAAGTGGTAAAGACGAATAGTTCTAGTAAAATTCAGCTAGATGGCGATACTGCTGACAAACACCTGATTATCGGAGCAGGTTTTACCGGATTGGGTATGGCTCAAGCACTCAAGGCTGCCGATATACCCTACGATCAAGTAGATGCGAGTGATGATATCGGCGGAAATTGGTATCACGGTGTTTATGAAACCGCGCACATCATCTCGTCAAGGAAGATTACCCAGTTTCCCCATTTTCCAATGCCCGATCATTATCCCGACTTCCCCAGTGCTCAAAACATGCGGGATTATTTGAACGCCTTTGCAGATCATTTTGACTTGCGTGGAAATATCGAACTTAATTGTACAATTAGTTATGTGCGACCAGTGGAAAACAATCTCTGGGAAGTGACTTTTGCGAACGGAAAGCAAAGTACTTACCGAGGGGTGTTGCTCTGCAACGGTCATCACTGGTGCAAACGTTTTCCCAAGTT
>CAZZVG010001073.1:0-3094 GCA_964657295.1 Iningainema sp.
TGGGCACTGCCCACCATTACTAGATTTGGTGGGCAGTGCCCACCCTACGCTCTACGCTCGAATTTCACAAATTAAATAGGATTGCTAGCTCCGTTATTTGTTATGCCGAAAAATAGATTTATGACACTCTATGTTGGTCTAGCTTTCATCGCTGGTTTAACTGCAAGTTCTGTTGTCAATGCTAATAGTCGTTTTACGTTAGGTGAAAATCAAACTCAAGATAAGTATGCATGGGCGGATCTTGATACGCAAGAAGTCGGCGGAACGAAAGCTGCTACTAAAACTTCAGGTAAAACATACTATGTCGATAACAGTAAAGGAGATGATAGCAATCCCGGCACAACACAAAATCTTGCATTCAAGACAATACAGCAGGCAAATCAAAAAGTAGCTGCTGGAGATATTGTCTATGTAAAAAATGGGACTTATGACGAAAATATCACGGTCATAAAATCTGGAACATCTAATAATTGGATTGTTTTTCAAGCTTTTCCCGGTCATAAGCCATTTGTGAGAGGAACTCAAGATGGGACTTTTAAAATAGAGGGCAATTACATAAAAATAATTGGTTTTAGAATCACTTCCACTCAAATCGGATCGGGGATTCATGTTGGTAAGGGAAACCACCACACACAAGTTCTCAATAATGAAATTCACGACTCTGGGTGTGGGGGTATTTCCGGACAAGAAACGGATTATCTGTATATTGAAGGCAATGTTTCGTATCGCAACGCTTTCAGATCGCCTTATCAATGTAGTGGTATTTCCATTTATCAGGCTAAAGCGTTTGATAACAAATCTGGCTTTCACAATATAATCAGAGGCAATATTTCTTACTCAAATGAGAACCTGTTGCCAAGAGGAGATGGAAAAGTTACTGATGGAAACGGCATTATTATCGACGATTTCAGGCACACCCAAGGTGAGACGCAATCGCCAAAATACACAAATTGGACGTTGGTTGAAAATAACCTTGTTTTTGACAATGGCGGTAGAGGAATCCATGTTTTTCAAAGCGACAATGTCATCGTGAGAAATAATACAGCTTTTAAAAACTTAAAGTCTCGTAATTTAGAGGGCAGTCTCAACGGAGAGTTAACCACATTATTTTCTGAGCGTGTGCAGTTTTATAAAAACATAGCTTATGCCAGCGATAAATATAAAATAAATTTTGTAGATGACTATTCTAGCAATAATAGGTGGGATGACAATGTATCCTATAATGGGTATAATTTTGTGAAAGGCGCTCATTCTAATGCTATTTTTACCAACCATAATTTAATTACTAATAGATGATGTAGGGTGGGCAATGCCCACCATTACCAGATTTGGTGGGCAATGCCCACCCTACGAATATTCCCTAATGCAGCAAAAGCCGTGATATTAATTCAGATATATAGATAAATATGGAATCTAGAGAATCGGTTGATTTAGATTTAAGCCGCTATTTATTGGTATTGAAACGGCAGTGGATGTCTGTTAGCAGTATCTTTGTGGCGACAGTTGCTCTCAGTTATGTAGCGACAACATTGATGAAGCCATCCTATGAAGCAGAAGGGAAACTATTATTCAAAATGCCATCTTTTCAAGTAGTAGGTTCTAATCTCTTGCCTAGTAGTTCTGAAGGACAAGCAACAGGAGATTTGAAACCGCTGGTAGCAACTCAAAATCCTATCAGTACTCAGATAGAAGTTATTTCTTCCCCTCCTTTGTTGCTGCAGACAATAGACGAACTAAAACTCAAAAACAACAAAGGCGAATCGCTGGAAGTTGGAGTGCTAGAAAAAGGTTTGACTCTAAAAATTGTTGGTGGCACAGATGTGTTGCGGGTTACCTATAAAAGCCGTAACCCTGAAGAAGCAGCGGTAGTAGTCAACAAGATTATGAATCTTTATTTAAAAAATGATATTATTACGAGTCGCTCTGAAGCGGAAGAAACTCATCAATTACTAGACAAGCAGCTTCCTAAAGCTCAAGCTGCTTTACACGAAGCACAAGTAGCACTACGCAGCTTTAAACAGAAGCATAACGTTGTAGATCTATCAGAGGAGTCAAAGTCAGCGGTTGCAATCATTGGGAGTTTAGACAGCGAGATTAATAGTGTTCAGGCTCAACTGGATGAGGTAAACGCCCAAACCAATGAACTGCGTCAGAAAGTCAATCTTAATTCCCAGAAGGCGATCGCTGTAAGTGCTCTCAACCAGTCACCTGCAGTGCAAGGAATTCTCACACAACTCCAAGAGTTAGAGCGACAGTTAGCAATTGAGCGCAGCCGATTCTTAGATGAAACCCCCATAATTATTGACCTAGAAGCAAAAAAAGCCAACTTGCAAACCCTCCTGCAAAAGCAAGTTGAACAGAATACTGGCAATCAAACAAAAGTTCCGCAGAGACTATTGCAGATGGGAGAACTCAAACAAAGCCTGATCAAAGATTTCCAGCAATCAGAAGTTCAACGCCTTGGCTTGGCTAAAAAACTTGCCTCTCTGTACAAATCCCGGTCTGCCTACAAACAGCGGGTGAAAACTATACCTTTGTTGGTACAAAATCAGCTCGAACTAGAACAGAAGGTTGAATTCGCCCAATTTACTTATCAAACTCTATTGAAAAAGGTTCAAGAATTACAGGTAGCGGAAAATAAAAATACAGCTAACGCCCGGATTATTACTGAGGCTTTAGTTCCGTCCAAGCCAGTATTAAGTCAGAAACCCATCGTTTTGGCGTGCGGCATAATGTTGGGTTTATTTTTGTCCACTATTACTGTTCTCTTTTTAGAAATGAGAGACAAATCTCTAAAAACACTTAAGGAAATCAGAGAGATATTTGGATATACAATGCTTGGAATTGTTCCCTTGTTGATTAAAAAGGCGTCCAGTCACCGAGATGCAGAATCAACACCTCCAGAAATTGCTGTCAGAGATACGCCCCACTCTTTAACAAGCGAAATTTACCGCATGATTCAAGCTAATCTGAAATTTCTGAGTTCAGATAAGGTATTGAAAACTATTGTGGTAACTAGCGCAGTTCCGAAAGAAGGCAAATCTACAGTTTCAGCTAATTTAGCGGCAGCGATCGCTCAACTAGGGCGTCAAGT
>CAZZVG010001074.1:0-3078 GCA_964657295.1 Iningainema sp.
TTGATGAATATCTCAGCCAACGCCAGCCCAAGAGCATTCTGTGTTTACCGATTCTTAATCAAGGGCATTTAGCCGGGATTATCTATTTGAAAAATCGCTCAACCAGTGGTGTGTTTACGAGCGATCGCCTCGTGATTCTCAACTTCCTCTGCACCCAAGCAGCCATTTCCCTGGAAAATGCCCGCTTATACGCTCAACAGCAACAAAAATCTCACGAGATTGCTCAAAAAGAAGCAGAGTATCGCAGTATTTTTGAGCGTGTGAATGATGGATTATCAATCATAGATTTAGAAACAGGACAGGCGATCGCTGTTAATCCCACCGTTTGCCAAATGCATGGTTATACTCAAGAAGAATGGCTCCGTCTCACACCAGTAGATTTTCTACATCCAGACGATCTATATCTATTCGATAGTTTTCTCGAAACCCTGAAATCAGGACAAGAATTTTATACCCAAGCTATTGACAAACGGAAGGATGGCAGTTTTTTTGACGTTGAAGTCAAAGCAGTACCCTTTATCTACAAAGGTAAAGCGCATGGGTTAGCGATATTACGGGATATAAGCGATCGCAAAACTGCCGAGATCCAAATCCGCCACAAAAATCAAGAGCTTGAGCAAGCCCTACAAAATTTACAAAATGCCCAAACCCAAATGGTACAATCGGAAAAAATGTCCGCTTTGGGCAACTTGGTGGCAGGTGTAGCTCACGAAATCAACAACCCCATCGGTTTCTTGAATGGCAGTATCAACAATGCCAACGAGTATGTTCGGGATATGTTGTCTCACCTAGAACTTTATCAACAACACCATCCCAATGCTGCAACACCCGTTCAAGAACATGCTGATGAGATCGATCTTGAATTTCTGAGGGAGGACTTACCCAAGCTGCTGGAAACAATGCAGAACGCTACCAATCGCATCAAATCTATCAGCACCAGTCTCCGCACTTTTTCCCGCGCTGATACCGAACATCAAGTCAGCGCTAACCTACACGAAGGAATTGATAGTACCATACTGATTCTTAAATATCGGCTCAAAGGCAACGAGAAACGTCCGGCGATTCAAATCATCCAAAACTATGGTGAGTTGCCAAAAATCGAATGCTTCCCCGGACAGTTAAACCAAGTATTTATGAATATTCTAGCAAACGCCATTGATATGTTTGATGAGATGGCACTTTCTCTGACATTTTCTCAACTCCAAGCCAATCCCCAACAAATTGCGATCGCCACAAAATACCTAGAACATCAAGTACAAATACGTATTGGCGATAATGGAAAAGGGATGAGCGAAGATGTCAAACAAAAAATATTTGACCTCTTATTTACTACCAAGGAAGTTGGCAAAGGTACGGGATTGGGGTTAGCTATAGCTAGACAAATTGTCGAAAAAAACCACGGTGGTAAACTGACTTGCAATTCTGTGGTTGGTGAGGGTACTGAGTTTGTGATTGAGATTCCAGTTTAATTAGATATAATCATATCACGAATTGCGTTAGCTGTAGCGGGTGCGAGTAAAATTCCGTTGCGATAGTGTCCGGTAGCGAGGAGGATGTTGCTAAATCCCGGTAATTTACCAATTATTGGTGCGGGGCGTTTTTCTGGGCGGGGACGTAAGCCTGTCCATGTACGGATAATCTTTGCTTTCGCTAAGTCGGGACAAAAGGCTAAGGCTCTTTTTCTAACTGATTCTAAGAGTTCTTGGTTGGGTGGTATGTCATCATTTTCATTGCTGGGAAACTCAACTGTTGCACCTACCCAGTAATCTCTAATACCTGTGGGAACTAGATGAACGTCATCACCTGTAATCACGGGCTGAAAGTCAAGATTTCCTAAAGAATTTTCTAAGCGCATGTGCAATGCTTGTCCCAGCACAGGGCGAATATCAATCATCTGCTTTAATTGTGCTGTTAGTAGGGATGAACCTAAGCCGGATGCGATCACAAACCAATCAGCTGAGATTTTGCCACCGTTACAGTGCTGAGTTAGAAGAAAGTCCTTTCTGAGTTCGTTTTCAGGACTGTTTCGGGGGTTGGGTTCTGCGTCTAAAACATCAACACCAAATTTGAATGTTACTCCTCGATGCTGTGCGGCTTCAACTAAGGCTAATGTGAGTGCGGTTGGATTGACTTGGCGATCGCTTGGAGAATAGACAGCAGTCAGATTTTTTTCTGCATCTACCTGAGGACAGATGTTTTTTATTTGCTCAGCGTTCCAGATTTCCAAGGGGAAACCTTGGGTGCGACGAGTTTCTACAAGCTTTTCCCATTTTGACATCTCTTCAACCTCAGAGAGCAACATGAGAATACCTTGGCGATTATAAGGGATTGATCGACCTGTGAGGGCAACTAATTCGGGAATCCAGGTTTCATAGGTTTGGATGCTCTGTTGTCGCATCTGCCAAGCATTTCCTTTGATTTTGTGGCTGATGATGCCCATCAACACTCCTAATGCTGCCCCTGTAGAGGCTGTCGCTGGTTGGTGTTTGTCAAGAACCGTGATTGAGAGTCCTTTGACTTGACTCAGTTCATAGGCTATAGCTGCGCCAACGACTCCACAACCGATAACGACTACATTCATCTTTTTTCGGGAGACAGAGTTAAGAATTTCCAAATCATAACTCCGCTCCTCCTTTACCTACTAACTTTCTTCTGTTTGAGGAATGGTGTTAGGAAGCAGTTTTAGGAATTCATCAAGATCTGCGAAAGCAGCTTGGTAGTTGCTGAAGACACTTTGTGAGTTAGCAGTTTCAGCAGCTTGATCTATTTTAACCAGGTGGTCAAATAAATCTCGTGTTAGCTTGCGTGCGGCCGGTTGGTCTTTGGGTAGGAGATTAGAAGTAACATAACCCATGTTCAACTTTGCTTCACCCATTGGACCATGGATAAAATTACCAATTTTTATCCATTGTTTGGTCTGGATCAGCGATTGCAATTCTTGTGAGCGATCGCGTACAGCTATAATCTCAGGTACATACTCCTGGATTTTCTGTATTTGGGCTGTTGTGTAAGTTGGAGGCGGTGTAGCGACACTAGGGCCACCACAACTGATCAGGAATGTTGCCACGAATACTATAA
>CAZZVG010001075.1:0-3074 GCA_964657295.1 Iningainema sp.
GAATGCGTGAGGCTAAGTGCCAAAAAAATAACTCCCTATTGTTGAGGGAGTTTGTTGAGTATTTAGTTTTTCACAACTACTACAACTTACCGATTGATACACTGATTACAGCCAGAAGAACTGCAATAATGTAAAAAACCGTCACCACTTGCAGTTCAGACCAACCAGAGAGTTCTAAATGGTGGTGCAATGGTGCCATTTTCAGTAAGCGTTTGCCTTTACCATCGGGACCCTTTGTGGCTTTATAGTAGCCAACTTGAGCCATTACAGAAAGAGTTTCTACGAAAAAGAGCCCACTGAGAATAAACAGAGCGACGAGACTGTTTGTCAGTAAACCTACTGCAGCTAAAGCTCCTCCCAGAGCTAAAGAACCAGTGTCGCCCATGAAAACACGGGCAGGATTACGGTTGTGTGCTAGAAAGCCCAGGCAACTGCCACTGAGACAGGCACAGAAAATCATTAATCCAGGTGAGGTTGGTGCGATTAGCGCACCTAATGCCAACAATGCGATCGCTACCGTTCCCCCAGCCAAACCATCAATACCATCAGTCAGATTAGTTGCGTTGCTCTCTGCGACTAATACAAAACCTGCTAATGGCCAAAAGAGGACTCCTAAAGGTAGATAAAAACCGAGAGGTAATGAAATACTTGTAATAGTAGAAGGTTGACTAAAGATGAGCCATACACAGAACATGATCGCGAAACCGATCTGTAAACCGAGTTTCAACTTAGGTGAGATACCTTTGTTCGACTTACGGCGGAGAATTTGCCAGTCGTCGATCCAGCCAATGAATCCATAGCTTAGTGTCAATGCGGAGACAGCAAGTACCTCCGGGGCAAAGTTAGACCATATACAGGCGGTTATCACTGCGGTAGGGACAAAGAATATGCCCCCCATAGTTGGTGTACCCGCCTTCTTTAAATGAGCTTGAGGACCATCCTCACGGATGATTTGCCCAGTTTTCAGTGCTTGTAGCAGGGGGATCACCCAATGACCTATTGTGGCTGAAGCCAAAGTACTAAAAATGATTGGCAGGGTAAGCGACATCCATTCCCACGGCAGTCTGTTTGCCATCCAATCAAACATTAGTGCCGATCCACCCACACCTACACCTAATAGAGAAACCACACCAATTCCAGACAAATTCAATCCTTGGTCAGGAGATAATTTAGCGTCCACAGGAATTTACCCTCACTCCACACTCTATAAAACCGAATATCAGGGACGATCTATGCTGACAATGCTAAACACCTAAACAATGTTAATCCTCCTCTGGAGTCGGTTCATCATCGTCATCGAAGTCATAATCAACAATTCCATCTTCTACACCCATAAGGGTGTCTATTTCTTCTTCGTCATCACCAAAATCGGATTCATGAGACTCACGCGCTATGATCCGACCACTGGATTGCAACCAGTCTAAGAGCGAAGATTCTTGCTTTAATGGTATTACAGCGGCACGCTGATTGCGAGGTACTTCACGCAATGGAGAATTCAACATATGGAAGACAAGACAAGACAGGAGTGATGTAACTAGACATTAAGAGTTTATCACTTGAGCTTAGATCATATAGTTCTTATTCGCCCCTTTGATTTAAAAATCCGACAAAAAAATTTTATTTATCAATTGTAGCTAAATAAGAGATGGTAACGACTGTATTGGTATTTTCAGATACATATTATTCTAAGTAATTGGAGGTCACAGCTGATGATTGGAAAAGCAGATCTTTTAGAAGCAATTGCGGGGAAAAATCGGGGCATAATTGCCACTGATCGCGATAAACAAGCAATTCAAGTGGCGATCGCTCGTTTAGAAGACTTTAACCCCACGCCGCGTCCGGTTGAAGCTCAAGACTTATTGAATGGCAATTGGCGACTCTTGTACACTACAAGCAATGCTTTATTAAACTTCGACCGCCTACCTTTGTACAAACTCGGTCAAATTTATCAGTGCATTCGCGTACAAACTAAGAGCGTTTATAATATAGCTGAAATTTATGGGTTACCTTATCTCGAAGGTTTAGTTAGTGTTTCAGCTAAATTTGAGCCAGTTTCTGAACGTCGCGTCAATGTGAAATTTGAGCGGTCGATTATTGGCTTACAACGTTTAATAGCTTACGATTCTCCTGAAAATTTTATCCAACAAATTGAGTCCGGTCAAAAATTTAGTGCAATTGATACCCATATCAATAGTGACAAACAACAAGGTTGGTTGGATATCACTTATATAGATAACAACTTGCGTATTGGTAGAGGTAATGAGGGAAGTGTGTTTGTCTTAACTAAAACATAAGATTGTTCTTCAGTAGTGTTAGCGAGAATAAAATATACACAAGAATGTAATTTCTGTCAAGATTATTTTGGCGATTGGGGGAGATGATGAAGATGGGGAGGAATACCCAATGACAAATAACTTAACAATGCCTCAAGGTGAGACCGTCAGGTTGTAGAGTGAAAACAATTAGCCCTATAGATTGGCAATTGATAATTTAAAGGAAACAAACTAATGGTTCAACGTGGTTCTAAAGTACGCATTCTTCGCGCGGAATCCTACTGGTATCAGGATACAGGAACCGTAGCGTCTATCGAGCAAGGCGATGGCAACAGATACCCGGTAATCGTCCGGTTCAATAAGGTAAATTACGCTGGTGTCAATACCAATAACTTTGCACAAAATGAATTATTAGAGGTTGGAGCACCATCAGCGAAGGCGAAAAAGACAACTCCTTCTGCTAGTGGTGGTCAACAAACTCCTGTCCAGGCTGATATCCGCAAGACTGGCGCAGCCAATCAAACTTCTGGAAAGCCTTCTGCTACGCCAGAATCAGGAAGTAGCGATCAGCAGGCAGAAGGCGGCGGGAACCAGGGAACTGAAAAGCGTTAAATTGTGCCTGAACTGCCTGAAGTAGAAACAGTGCGGCGGGGTCTAAATCAATTGACCCTTAATCAAGACATTACGGGTGGAGATGTGTTGCGACAAAACACCATCGCCTACCCGTTTTCTATTGACGAGTTTTTGGCGGGAATCAAAGGACATGCCATTGCGGCTTGGTATCGTCGTGGCAAATATCTC
>CAZZVG010001076.1:0-3071 GCA_964657295.1 Iningainema sp.
CTGGGCATTTATTTCTTGGCAATATGCTAGAGCAATTTTAATCGCCGCATCCGCATTGTGGTACAATTATTAAGATGCCAAAATGCAATGACTGGCACTTATCCACAGTATACAGAGTCGGCAGTAAGTAGGGAATAGCGTTTATCCAGTAACTAGGATGCAGGTACTTCTAAGAGTGTCGCTCATGGAGCAATTATCCTAAATTGTTAATTGCTACTGCGGTATTGCTTGCTGTACAAAGGAAACCGATATGTATAAGTAAATGCACGGATTCTCCCCTTAATACGGCGCATACCCATAAGGTCGAGGAGACGAAATTTAATATATAGAATCGGCAGTCGGCTTTAGATGCCCGTAGACTTGCGCTGCGCGGTTTCCCACAGGGTAAGCTTTTAGCGATCGGGAATGCATTACAAGAATTATGCCTCAGTCTTCTTTATCCCGTGCAGTGCTAATTTTTTTGTCAACTACACTAGCAGTTTTGACTGTTGCTTGTGGTAAAGACAAACAGATTACCATCACAAAAATTGATGAACAGCCTGTAGCGCTCACAGACAAAAGCGCAACAACCCCTCTAGACGCATCTGTTCCACAAGCAGTCCCATCAGTTAAACCAGCAAGACTATCATCTGAAACTGACTCCAATTATTTTGAACAGGGGTTAGATAAAGCAGTTAGTGCTTTTAGTATTAGTCAATCTGCTCAATCGACAGAAGATTGGAATTTAGTGGCAAATCAGTTTATAGAAGCGATCGCACTGATGAAAAAAGTGCCAGTCCATAGCCCTTACTACTCTAACGCACAGTCCAAAATTCTCGACTATCAGCGCCAAGTCAGGCTCGCCCAACGCAAAACTGCCCCTCCTATATATATACAGCCCAGAATAGAACCAAAGAAGATTGTCGTTGCCATTCCCAAAGCTTCTATTCGACCAAAAGTCGCACCAGAGCAACAAACAATTGTTTGTGAAAGTATTCGTGCCCTTAACTCGCACCAGTGTTCTCACATCACACTCAAAGAAAAACAGCCACAAACATCGCCTCTAGTGTCAACACCCGAACTATTTAACCAACAACAGGAAGTTGTAAGTGTCCCAATTAAACGGCGAGTCGGTGGAACGCCGATAATTGAAGTGACATTCAATGGCATTCGGCATTTCGAGATGATTTTAGATACCGGAGCAAGTGGGACGGTGATTACTCAGGATATGGCAGCTGAATTAGGCGTTGTACCAGTAGGGAGAGCTCAAGCAAACACAGCCAGTTCCAAATCTGTGGAATTTCCCATCGGCTATATTAATTCCATGGAAGTTGGTAAAGTGATTGTTCATAAAGTCGCGGTGGCGATCGCCGGACAGGAACTCGAGACTGGACTTCTGGGCCATGACTTTTTCGGTAACTACGATCTCACCATTAAACGCAATGTCGTAGAATTTCGTCTGCAAGTAACCTCTCAGGTCAATTCTACCAAAATTCCGATCTCAATGCCTGAAGGACACCGCTATGTAGAATTTCCCTGACTTTTTTAACGACTTTGTGAATAGAGGACACGGAGTTCCGGCAATGTCTCGAAAAAACTCTCCTTTCTCATCCGTAGATCTCTTGCATTCATTGCCATTCAGGATACAACCAAATAATCTCAACTCCCGTCCCAAGTCCAAAGAATACGTACAGACAGTGAGCATAACGCTCATGGGCATTAGATTTCACAACTTCATAATTAAAAATTTAAAATTTAAAATTTTTAATAGTCGTGAGGGGTGTGTCCCCCTCGGCAAATTAACAAACAATGTCATAAGATTGGATCATCTCGATCTAAGTTAATGCATTAAGCATATTTACTGCTTTATCAGCATTAAATACAACCATATATTTTGGTACTGGCGTGGCTTTATAAAAGTTTTTATGCCATATTGGCGTTGTGTATCCTTAAGGTTAACCTTGTCTTAACCTCAATTTAACTTTCAAACTGTTAACTTATAACTAATTCACTTTTTGCTGCAACATTTGAACCCCCCAAAATCTGTAATTTATAGAGATTGGGGGGTTATCTTTTATTTGTACTTTGTACATTTGAGATCAGGTTGGGAATTTAGCGATCCCACCAGAAAAAATATGCGTATTTTTAGAACCAGTAGTATATCAGCTTATTTGCTCGATCAAGTGGCACCATTAGCCAACGAAATAGATAGCAACCCAGATGCTCTGCTTTATGCACTCAAGGGACTTGGGGAATTAGGTGTCCTCGCGCTTCGAGTTCCGGGTGGAAAAGAAGTCACCGAGACGTTTAACAGCTTTCAAGAACTGGTAGCCCGGTATTCTGGAGCTTTAGCCTTTCTACAAACTCAACACCAGAGTGCGGGAGGTATGCTTGTTGCTAGTACTAACTCCTCTCTCCAACAAGAATACCTCCCTCATATGAGTCATGGTAAAGTTTTAGTGGGTGTTGGCTTTTCCCAAATACGACGACCGGGCAAACCATCAACTGTAGCTGTACCTGTATCGTCCGGATATCAACTAGATGGCGAAGTTCCTTGGGTGACAGGATGGGGTTTTTTCAATGACTTTATTGTCGCTGCCACACTACCTGATGGTGGTGCTGTTTTTGGGATGGTGCCTTTTCAAGAAACACATCAAGAGTCAGGAGGAAACATCACATTCAGCACTCCTGCCCAACTAGCAGCAATGACATCAACTAATACAGTCACAGCTTCCTTAACTCACTGGTTATTGCCTACAGAACGTGTTGTTTTCATTAAGCCGGCTGGCTGGATTCACGAAAATGATCAAAAAAATGTCCTCCATGCGACTCCGTTAATAACAGGATGTGCTTTTGCTGGTTTAGATATTATCGAGTCTGCCGCACGTACTAAATCGCTACCTTCGATCGCGAGTGCGTTTGAGTCTCTTCTACAGGAATTGAATGATTGCCGAAATGCGATCGCACTTGCTCAACAAGATGTGCCAATAGCAGAACGCCTGCAACTTAGGGCTTGGGCTATTGAGTTAGCAACACGAATTGCTCATGCAGCGATCGCCGTTTCCAGTGGTGCAGCTAACTTTCGTCATCAT
>CAZZVG010001077.1:0-3067 GCA_964657295.1 Iningainema sp.
CACGGCGAGGGTAACAGCCAGTGACTCGACGTAAATTCTGCCAATCGCGCTCGCTCTCTTAAACTCTGCATAAAGCGCGCCACCAAGCTGGGTGATTAAAGAATCGCGAATGCCGCCGATTGCCGTGATCTCAACCTGACTGCCGCGAAATGATTCACCCGCCGCGCTCTCGACAAATTCGGGTTCTAAATCAAACATGACAAGTTCAGTGTCCTGATCCCATAAAAGGGTATGCGGTTGATAGGCGGGAGCAAGAAAGACATTTTCCAAAGTTAGTTTTTGAGAATTTTGCCTGCTGTCTGTCGCCGACAATGTGACGGCATTAAATCCGGAAGTCAGCACCGGAATTATAATCTGGATGGGGCGGTGCTCGTGTACCGGATAACAGCTCGAAGCGGTATTGACGTAAGTTACATTCAGTCCCTTCCATTTGAGCGGCAGTGAGCCCGCCGATACAAGAGCATCGGCATTATTAAAGCGCTGCGGCGAATTTTGGTTTTCTGACATGGGGTATAAGTATTTGAATGAGTGACGTTTAACTGTAGTCCATAAAAAGGACACCCCTAAGGTTATCCAATGTCCTAGTACTGAGAATCCAGAAGCATAAGTATAAACCTTACCAGTCCAAAATTTGGACGACCCTAATTTGGACCCAAACAACGTTATAGTTGTTAGTAAAATTTTAAATAAACAACAACAACTTGTTACTATCCCGATCACGGACAGATCCTCAAGAGGAGCGCAGCTTGCCAGATGGCAACCGATATGCTCAACTACCCTTAAGCGCAGAACATGAGATACCGCTTTGAGTTTCGCCCCTATAGACGTAAGTTTAAGCAGCCACTCGCAACCAGTCACGGCTTATGGGAAGTGAGGGAAGGAATTATCCTCCGGCTTTTAGATCAAACAGGTTTTGCAGGTTTTGGTGAAATTGCTCCCGTAAAATGGTTTGGTTCTGAAAGTTTTGAGCAAGCTTTGGAATTTTGCCATCAATTACCTTTAGCAATTTCTACAGATGATGTGTTTGCTGTGCCCTCAGAACTTCCTGCTTGTCAATTTGGCTTCGAGTCAGCTTGGGAAGAAGTGAGATCGTGTGCGGTTAAAGATTTATCATTAAGTTCTGATGAGCAATCAAATTCGCAGGTAGATAAATTAATCACGTTTAGCGGGTTACTACCAACAGGAAAAGCTGCTTTAGATGGATGGAAAAATCTTTGGGAGCAGGGCTACCGTACCTTTAAGTGGAAAATTGGTGTAGCTCCAATTGTCGATGAGCTAGAAGTTTTTGATCAATTGGCTTTCTTGTTACCTACGCACGCAAAGCTGCGGTTGGATGCTAACGGTGGATTGAGTTTTGTGGAAGCTGTGGAGTGGCTAAAAGCTTGCTTTCGCCATCAAATCAGTATAGAATTTCTCGAACAACCGTTACCCACCAGTGAATTCAACGCTATGCTCAGCTTGAGCAACCAATATTCTACCAAACTTGCTTTGGATGAATCAGTGGCAAATCTCCATCAGCTAAAAACTTGTTATCAACAAGGATGGCGGGGCATTTTTGTGATTAAGCCTGCAATTGCTGGTTCGCCAAAACTTTTACGTCAGTTTTGTCAAAACAACGAAATTGATACTGTTTTCTCAACCGTATTTGAAACCCCAATTGGAAAACGCGCTGGATTGAGGCTCAACACTCAACTTAGCAAAAATAATCGTGCGGCTGGTTATGGTGTTGCCCATTGGTTTACTAATGAGGATTTTTTCTCGGAATTAGAAACTACCTCATTTCAACCACATGCACCTTATCAACCTACCTCTGAGAAATTATGGACACACCTTTAGATTATTTAAGAGAACACTCCCAAGATAATTGGTTGTTGGGTTATGACTTGGTGGAGTTCCTTTCCTTAACTGAAGCCTTAGTTCGAGAATTTGCCAATCTGATTCCTCAGAAAATATTACTGGTAGAGTCAGAGCCTATTCCCTTTCTTGCTAGCTTTATTGCTGCTTGTGCAACGAATCATCATGTTTTTCTTGGCAATCCGGCATGGGGTTCATTGGAATGGCAACAAGTCTTTGATTTAGTTCAACCAAATATTGTTTGGGGGAATTGCGAAGTCGCTCAGCAAATCTATACTAACAAATGCCAACTCGAGCATCAAATTACTGTAGAAAAACTAACAGGTAGTTTGATTATGATTTCTACAGGTGGCACATCCGGAAAGATTCGTTTTGTCATGCATACGTGGGAAACTCTTATAGCTTCAGTACAAGGATTTCAAGAGTATTTTCAACTAAAAGAAGTCAACTCGATTTGCGTGCTACCGCTTTTTCATATTAGTGGTTTAATGCAATTTATCCGTTCTTTTACATCTGGAGGACAGTTTTTGATTCTCCCTTTTCAAGAACTGAAGACGGGTAAATGGTACAATTTTGACCCAACGACATTTTTCATATCTTTAGTTCCCACTCAACTGCAATCTCTCCTGAGTAATTCTAGTTTGACAACGTGGTTGTCTCATTGTCAAACTGTGTTGTTAGGTGGTGCCCCTGCGTGGTTTGAACTTTTTGAAAAAGCTAGATTCAATCATATAAAACTTGCTCCTACTTATGGAATGACTGAAACAGCTTCGCAAATTGCTACACTCAAACCTGAAAGTTTTCTCAACGGTAATAATAGTAGTGGAAAAATTTTGCCTCATGCAAAAGTTATAATTTGCCAAGAGAAAGGGAAAGTTTTAAATTCTCACCAAACAGGTTTGATTGCTATTCAAAGTTCTTCGCTAGCACTAGGTTATTACCCCGAACCATTTCCTGAGTCCGGAATTTTTTATCCTGATGATATTGGTTTTTTAGATGTTGAAGGTCATCTCAACATAGTTGGTCGTAGCAGTGATAAAATTATAACTGGAGGTGAAAATGTCTATCCTTGTGAGGTAGAAGCTGTTATTAAAGATACTGATTTAGTTTTAGATGTCTCTGTCATCGGTTTACCAGATAGCTATTGGGGACAAATTATTGTTGCTGTTTATACTCCTCGCCAATCCAATATTTCATCTCAACAAATCAAGCA
>CAZZVG010001078.1:0-3063 GCA_964657295.1 Iningainema sp.
CGATCTTTGTGGATTGTGGATTGTGGATTGGAGTTGAAGTCACTAAATCCATGACTGCCGTTTGGCTATTGCCATCACTGGCAAAACGAGCTATGGAATTATTTTCTACAGTAGTTACTTGTGGTTGAGAAGTTAGCTCACTCGCCTTGTACAAGCGGTAACCGTTGTTGCGATAGCCACCAGTGCCGACAGAACTACCTTGTAGTTGGATGTTTTGGCCGCGTGTGACAACGAGAAAGGCGATCGCCAGCAGCGAACCCACCATTAACGCTGAATAACTTAACATCATGACACTGACGTGCATCATTAGCCAATTGGATTTGAGCGCAGGTACTAAGGGTTCGGAGAATTGCATTTCTGATGGCAGCGTCAGGGTGGCAAAAGCGGTAATGCTCATTGCCACAGGTGCGGTAACTACTCCTACTAAGCGACTGCGGCTCGTGTTTTCGGCAATTAAATGCACAGCAGTAATTCCCCAGGTTAAGAAAAACAGGGATTCATACAAATTGCTGAGCGGGAAATAGCCTGCCTCTATCCATCTTGCCCCTAGTAGGGTAGCTATGCACAAATTGGCGATCGCCATTCCCGCAGTTCCCAAAGCTGGCAAGTAGGGTAAATTTGGGAAAGCTGCCCCACTCCAATAAACAAGCATCGTTAGGAATAGGATGCTAAAGGACGTATTGTCTAACCAGTTCTGGAGTACAACTAAATTCATAAGTCCTTTGCCTATAAAAATCTTTATTGAATGGATTCCATTCATTTAAATCTTATCTCTTTTAGGCGCATGACAAATTACGACACGGGTTTGTACATAAGAAATCGTGGTAGTTGCCTATGGGGTAAGGTTTGAAGTTGTTTTTTTAAACCGCATCCACCAAATCTTCATTTTCCAGTGAATTTAGAAATGTCCACAGTTGGAGATCGGTAAAATCTGGAATGACGATAAATGCACCAGTTGCCGTCAAAATTTTTGGCTCGTGGGTGGAGGCAATACCAACGGTGCGAATACCTGCACTGACGGCAGAACGAATGCCAGAGGGTGAATCTTCAAGAGCGATCGCCTGTTCTGCTGTCAGTGCTAATCTATGTAAAGCCGCTTCGTAAGGTGCAGGATCTGGTTTACCTGCAATGCAATCCTCTGCTAAAATAATTGTATCAAAAACTTCTTTGATTCCCAGTACTTCTAGCATAAAGTGGGCATTTAATTTTGGCGCATTTGTGACTAAAGCACGTTTGAGGTGATGTGTTTCCGTCCATGCCAATAGTTCTGAGAATCCACTCAAAGGTTTGATATTTAGAGCTTTTTGACGAAACAGAGCCTCTTTCTCGTCGGCAAATTTTGCCCCAGCTTCTGGTGATAGCTGTGGTAAGATGTCTTTGACAATTTCTGGATTCAGCCTGCCGCTAATCCGAGATTTGTAGAATGCTTCGTCTATTTCTATACCATAACCTAAAAGCATTTCCTGCCAAGCTAGGTAGTGTGTAGGGTCAGTGTTGACAATAGTTCCATCTAGGTCAAAAAGAATTGCAGCTAGCATGGCATATAAAGTATTGTAAAGTTTATTTACATAGTTTATATTATAAATCTCCTTTTTTGTTTTATGAGTGACTCAGAGTCGGTGAGTTATAATTTACGCACTTCCCACGCCTGTTCTGCTCCTCAAATTGTTGGTGGATGCTCACTCATCCTCACCCACATTCCACGCAAACGAGTTAACTGCGGACGGTTCATTTTTAAAGCAGAAATTGTTGCTCGACCAACAGGTGTCAGTCCAGAAATTTCTGTACTCTCATTGCTCCAAGCAAAATGATCTGCCCAAAATTGGAGATGAGGGTGAAACAAAGCGACTTCCTGTTGAGTAATTGAGTCAAGTGCGGTTTGACGTGATGCCTTATATCGATTGCAAGATGGACAAGCCAAGCAAAGATTTTCAAACACAGTTTTCCCATCAGCCGACCGGGGAATGATATGCTCAAACTCAAAAGTAGTGACAGTTAAGAATTCAGCAGTTCGGCAGTAAGCACAACAATCGACAAAATGTTGACGAATGCGTCGTTGTAATTCAACAGAAATGTAAACGCTCACGCCACTCTTGATGTCGCTTCTAGCCTGTTTAAGGTGTACCTAGCTCTGGTTTTCAGAATGTTCAATTGATCGACCTGTGCCAATAAACGGTCTAGAATAGCAGTTTCATCAGGTGATAGTTGGTTTTCCGCCATTCGAGCTAGCAAATCGTCCAATTGAGGCTGATCTCTTAAAGCCAGAGTCGTTTCTGCTAAGGCTTGCAGTTCATTTAAGCTCAAGCCAGTCAAGATGTCAACATCTGCTGTCGATGCATTTGTCAACTTATGGTAGGTTTCCAAGTCTAACAATACTCCGACTCGCTCTCCCTGCTGATTGGTAACGTACTGTACTGACTTAGACATACAGTTTTCTATTTTTTTATGACTTGGATGATAGAAATATGATAGCAAAAACCTCTCCTACCGTGTGCCCTTGGGTTTAATATGGATGAGTCGCACATCAAACCCGCAATGGAATTGGTGGCGAAAAGCAGATTTTTATGGTTGGTAATAAACTGTTCGCTAATTTGGTCAATTTTCCAACTGACAAAACAATGGAGATGTTGTCATCCTGAGAATGTCAGCCATCGGGATCTTCCAATGTCATCCACCAAAAAATCTTTTCTTGTCGATGCACTAGCGGTACAGATTTACGACTCTCAAGCCGAACTAGCACTCTGTGTCGCAGAAATTGCCCAACAACATTTACAACACACTCTTCAGCAACAGGAGACTGCGGCTGTATTGCTAGCAACAGGCAATTCTCAGATAACATTTCTTGATGCTTTGATTGCTTTGGGTGGAGTCGATTGGTTGCGGATAACTTTGTTTCATTTAGATGAATATTTGGGAATTTCGGCTGAGCATTCTGCCAGTTTTCGCCACTATTTGCGGGAACGTGTAGAACACCGGGTGACTCCGAAGGCATTTCACTATCTAAAAGGTGATGCAACGCAACCAATAGCCGAGTGCGATCGCTACACCAATCTGCTGCAAGCA
>CAZZVG010001079.1:0-3062 GCA_964657295.1 Iningainema sp.
GCCGCTAACCTCTCGGATACAAACCTTTATAAAGCTAATTTGTCTGGCGCTAACTTGAAGGGAGCAAATCTCTCAGGGGCAAAGATGTTTCTTGCCAACTTGCAGGCGACAAAGCTTGGTAAAGCCAACTTACATGGAACAGGTTTGATCGGCGCTAACCTACAACAAGCAAACTTGAATGCCGCCAACATGTATCAAGCAAACTTAAATGCCGCCAACCTGCAACAGATAGAAGTGATTTTTGCCAACCTCTCAGAAGCCAGTATGAGGGAAGCAGATCTCTCAGGAGCAAACCTAATGGGCGCCAATCTTCAAAAGGCAATCTTGTATGAAGCCGATCTTCGTGGGGCAAATCTCATGGCTGCCAACCTTTTTGGGGCAAACCTGTGTAACGCTAAACTAGAAGGGGCAATACTGACAGGAGCCAAAAATTTGGAACCACACCAGATGACGATGGCTGTGGGTGATGCTTGACGAAATGGTTCGGCTTGCTCTAGGCGATGGCATTGTCACACCGATAGAACCGCGATAATTCGGGTAACAACATTTTTGGTAACGTATCAGACTTTTTCTTATTTACTAATGGGTGCGCTACGGTCCATATATTATGTATAAAAACATACTTTCTCGTCAATAAAATCATAAAAAATCTTTGTGTTATGCAACGGATTGATGCATAGGACAACAATCAATTCACGGCGGTACGCGCTTTGAAGGCGTTTACCGCCGACTTGTCGCTACATTTTTCCTTGACAAAAACGGACAACCTGAGCGCCTCCGATAAAGGCTAGTTTGGTAGAAGCCTACCTGATTTTATTGGGATCAAGTTCGAGTCCGTTTTTGTCAACAGGACTCATTCAATCAATCAGCCCTTCTTCTCTAGCTCTGATCTCAGTTTGAATGCGGATATTCTTACCCTTTCTTTTACTATCTTCTGGATAAATACCCAAAACATCTTGGAGCTTCAGCCAGTAATGACGCACTGTTCGTTCAGCGACAATCATGCGTTCAGCAATTGCTTTATCTTGCAATCCTTCTTCAAAAGCTAGCCTCAGAACCTCAAGCCACACTGGCTGAAGTTTCATTTTAGTTCTCAAATCTTTTGTTTGAGTCGCTCCCATAAGAGTCAATTCCACTCTACTTAACATTTCTGGAATACAAAGGCTTTTATTGACGACTGTAAAGCCTCCGTAGTGAACATCAATATCATGCTTAATCCGCACTAGTGCTTTAACGTGACTGCTTAGCACCATAATATTGAGATTGGGATAGTTTTTCATCAACTTCTGGAGAAGTAGAATACCTGTCTTAGTCTGGGGAATCATATTGGGCTTCTCAGAAATGAAAATATCCATGACGACAAGATCGGGTTGAGAAATTGTCGCTTGATTTAGAGCATTGTGGGCGGTTTGAGTTGTGGAAATTTCAGCCTTTGGGTATTGCTTTCGTAGCACATCCTGCAAGGAATGCAGGATCAGTTCATGATCGTCTACCAAAAGAATTTTTAGCACTTGATACGGTACAGTATATTTTCCTACGTAAGCATTCAGCCAGAAGTGCCGTCAGCGCCCAGCGATGAAAGAAATTGTGCAAAATGCATGGATTTAAGCCCCGATTTCACAAGTCTTGCTAGCTAATAGCTGATTGCTATCGGCTGAATGCTTATTTTCTGACAATTCAAAATTTGGGAAAGTCAAGCAGCAGAAGTATTACCAATTTATTCGCTCTTACACACCTAAAATTACTGACTTTGACTGTAGAAGACAGGGTAAGACTTTCCTTAAGAATCAAAAATATGCAACGCCTGATGTGGAATAGTCTGACTGTCTGTGTAATACTTGCGTTTTGAAGCGATTACAGTGAGTCCGTGAGACACACTAATAATTTGTCTGTCACCATGCACCATGATTGATACAACAACTATATATGGAATGTGAACGTTGTAGAAATGTTTTGTGTAACGCCTCTATAACGGTGTAGGGCATTTGTTGTTCACAAATTATGTAAGATTGCTGTAGAAATTGATTCATGAAATCTTGAAACTGTAAGGATAAGCAAAGGCAAACCATGATAATTTTTGTCAACTTTCGGTCTATTTTGATTTCGAGTATATGTATATATTAAAACAAAATATAATAATTATTTCAATTTAAAAATTTAAAATACAGAATAAAGACTTCAGGCTGGACATACCTATTTTTACTCCTTTGTTCAAAAGTATAAAAACATCTCAGAATCTAATTATCGTTGTGATTGAATGCTTAAAAAACCTGTTTTCTTAAAGAAATTCGGTTTTTCCACTTTCACTCATCCTTTCTAGAAAACTATCGGACTCCTAAGTAAGTCGTGAACATTTTTTTACTTTTTAGGGTCGGTAATATCTCCTCAATTAAGTCTATATATAGTACATGATGATGGGAATAAAGCTACCGTGCAGAATGGTGTATTGCCTGTAACTTAAGCTTTTTTCACCTGACGCGATCGCGGTACTAGTCTTGATAAATTTCATCAACCTTAGTCAAATTTTTACAAAAACATAGGAGAGCTACAGTTATATTGATAGTAATACCAATTCCTTTATTTAAATGTTTTCATAAAAAAACAATATGATTTGTCTAATCTATTTCAAAAAATATTATGATCACCTAAAAATTTACATAAATCTTCCGGATATAAACTACGTCAACTTGTTTAATTATTAATATCAAAAGCATCTTAATTGAAAGCTTAAGAAACCCAGTTCATTTAATAAACTGGACTTTTCTGATATCACTTAGAAGAAATATCAGTAGCTGGGAGCAAAAACCTAAATATGTAAAAAATATTGGGCGGCTCAAAAGCCTACTCACAACTGGCGAATAACCATTCACAGATCCAAAACAAGAGAGAATTACCGAAGAAAGGCAGAGGGCAGAGGGCAGAAGGAAAGAAAAATTTTTGGTTTGCCCTTCGGCCATAGGGTTTAAAGCCCCTAAATTTATTTATGAAAAAAGAAGAAAATATGTATTTCGAGACGCGTAGCGCAAGAAATACGGCGTCCTTGTTGAATCCCCTAAATTTAT
>CAZZVG010001080.1:0-3062 GCA_964657295.1 Iningainema sp.
ATCTACACCAGAAAGTAAATATTCTGTACCACCAAAACCGGACTTTGCCAACCAAATATTACTTGGGTCTTGCGCATTTCTTTTTTGTTCGGCAGAACAGCAAGCATGGTCACTCACTATCCAATCTACCTGATGGTTGAGTACTGCTTGCCACAAGTATTCCACATCGGCACGGGAACGAATCGGGGGGTTTACTTTTGCCCAAGTAGCCGCAGGGGTATCAACATCTAATAGCAAATGTCCGACGGTAACTTCTCGTCGAAAATTGATCTGGGGAAAAGCAGTTTGCATAGTCAAAGCTGCTTCCATTGCTTTACGCGAACTCAGATGCAACAAATTGATATTTGCACACTGAGTCTCATGTGCTAAGTAGGAAGCAATGCAAATTGCTAATCCTTCAGAATGAGGCGGACGTGCTGCATTGTAAGCATGCAGTCCACTAAGGTTGGAGTCCTTTTCAACTATTTTGGTATATGCGTTGAGAATTTCTGCAGCTTCGCAGTGCAAACTTAAGCTAATAGTTTCTTTTGCTTCTGGATAATCTTCCATCAAGCAACTTAGACGGCGCATAATAAATTCAAAATGGGCGAAATCGTACCGTTCCTCTTTATTAATCATCAGGAAGAGGTTTTGCTGGTCTGACAAACCATGCAACCCATAGCCGCCATAAAACATGAAGATTTTAAACGAAGATACACCATGTTCTTCAAACAGCAGAGGTATTTCGTCGATATGCTGGCTAGCTATAGGTGCGATGTGATACTTATAATCTACGAAAAAATTCCCTGCCGATAACGCCAATACTTCTGGAAAAAAATCGCGGTAGGAACCGCCTTTGTTTAGATAATATTGTCCTGTACGGATGTAATTGAGAGTAGTTGTTACTCCTCCCATTGCGGCAGCTTTGGTTTCAGTCACAGCATCTAGGTCGAGGCGTTGATAGATCCCAATATGCATATGGGCATCTACGACCCCAGGAAAGCCCAGCAGGTTTTTCCCATCCAATACCTCTTTGCCCAAGTCTTGGTTAATATTAGGAGCAATCTGAGCAAATTTTCCGTCCTTAATTCCTAAATCAAGTAGTTCGACAGTATCATGATGGGGACGAACTACCCGTACATTTTTGATAATTTGATCTAATACGGCAGCTTCAGACACAGTAACCTTACACTAAAATGAGTACATAACCCAAAAGTTTAACAATATTAACACAGATGATATTATTCCATTCAATCATTGTATAAGTAGAGACGTTCCGGTGGAACGTCTCTACAATGATTTTGGCATTACGTAAAATCATTTTCATACATGGAATCAGCAACGCCGTTTTTTAACTAGCTATGGATGAATATTTTGGTTTTGTCATAAATTCCAACATCGTACCGTGACACAGTAACCTTTTTTACTCAATCATCTTTAGGAGAAAAGATAATGGAAAGTTTTAATGAGTATCATATGGACCCAAAGCAATTTCCTTTTCTCGAAAGCTTTCAAAATAACTGGCTAGTGATTAGAGATGAGTTTACACACTTTATTAAACATGCATCTGATCAGGAGTTAATTTTCACTTATGATGTTTTAGGACCTAAAAGTAAAACGATTAAAACCAAAGGGAATGCGAAATACAGTGCTTTTGGTATTTTATTTCAAGGTATCTTTATTGAAGAATACATTCAATTGCATCAAATAGAATATCCTAATTATGAGACAAATGATGCATCAGAAAAAGCACTTGCATTAAGAGAGAAATATTTCCCTTCCTTGGCTAAGGTAATAGAAAAGGTGAACTTGAGCGATGATAAAATCATCAGAAATGTGTATTTTGGTACATTCCATCCCGGCTTGGATATCAAGCTACATGTGAATTATAATCCTCATATGAATCGTGGCTATCTAGGATTGATCGTGCCAGAGGGGGATGTGGCGATGAAAATATGCCACGAGCAGCTTTATTGGTATGAAGGAAAATTCTTGATTTTAGATCACAGCTATCCACACTGTCCGCATAATTATACCAATTATGACAGAACTGTGTTAGTTGTAGACTTTTTTAAACCGGATAAGCCTAGAGAGGAATCAATCCGATTTGAAAAAGATCTCGTCACACAACGTATGCAAGATAATCCTTACAGCTTAGGTGTTTTTGGGGAAAGTGATAAAGCTGAAGTAGAAGATTTTATTAAGTATGGTTTAGCTCATCAGTTAGAATGGAATAAAGCCTTAGAAGCTTAATATAGGATTCCTATTTTATTTTTGAAATACATGTAGGGTGGGCATTGCCCACCATATGCATACGAGGTATTCCCCAGTTTAATACCAGGGCAATAATTAAAATTTTTGCAGATAATTTACATCCCTTTTGGGATAATAACTTTGCGGGTACAATACTTCTTAGTTAATGATGCCGAATCCTTGCAGATCCCCCCAACCCACGCCAGTCGCCTACGGAGGGAAGCCCTCCTGCAGCGCTGGCTCCCCTTAAAAAGGGGGGCTAAGTTCGCCCTTGTTTAAGGGGGGCGTCCGGGGGGAACACGCCAAATTCCTTGAAGTATTGTTTGCGAGTGGACATCACAAATTTCCTTTTGGCAGTTGAGCCAAGTTTAGCTCTGAGAAGGAGTCATGATGGTAGAAGGGTCAGAGAATACTTTGAAAGTTGCTCATCAAGCATTTGAGCATTTCACTCATGGTTTAGCTACAGGTGAGTGGAACCAGTTTCTAGATATGCTCACGGAAGACTTCAGCTTCTGGTTTCCTATGGGAAAATTCTACGGGTTGAATGTCGGAAAAGACAAAGCTAAAGCTTTTTTCCAATACGTTTCTGAATGCTTCCAAGGCGGACTGACCCTCACCCTAGACCGCGTTACCAGCAATGAGACAACAGTTGTTTTTGAGTTCCGCGATCGGGGAATGTTGTTAGGACAACCTTACAAAAATCGGATAGCAGTTTCCTTTGATGTGCGTGAAGACAAAATTTGCAGCTATCGGGAGTATTTTGGCAGCGATGGCAAATCAAATTGAATTTTTGTTCTCGTTAGTGGGGAGTGGGGAGTGGGGAGTAGGGA
>CAZZVG010001081.1:0-3057 GCA_964657295.1 Iningainema sp.
CAAGTTGGCATGGGTACATGAAATAGTTGATTTATCGTTGATGAGGGGTCTCACCCTTCATTCGCCAGCTGTATCCTCCATAAAGTCGGGGATCTTGTTTTTTGAATGATTTAGGATTGCCATATAAGTTTTTGCTTGTTGTACAGATATTCCAAATCATCACTAATCAGCCGACGTGATAGGAATTACTTATAACTATGAAATATTTTACAAAAATGAGAGGATTTAACCGTAATTTTCCGTAATAAGTTAGTCAGATAATGAATTATCTTTTTGATACATAAAAAATTCATTTGGGTAAAACCAAAGAAATAAAACACAGCCTGAAGTCTTTGCCCAATCAAAGCTTCAAGCCTTTGCCATACACTATAACCATATGGACTTTTATCAACGTAAGTTATATGCATTACTACAGGCACCGGAATTACGCGCATGGGGAGAAGATGTAGCATCTCAACTGAGATGTCTAAAAAATGACTTAATCAACCTTCAGACATGGTGGGGGGAAAGTGGCGATCGCAACCAAGGTGGACAAGCCCAAGATATTGCCTCCTCCTCAGATCGCGTTAATCTATATCATATTGAACACAGAGAAAACACAAAACGAGTTACCGTCCATCACCCAATAAGTGGTCAAAAACAAGAGATTACAGCATTAAACCTGCACGAAAGACCAGATATTTGCAGGATAAAAGACGAAGCCGATGCTAAAAAAGTCTTCTGGTGGTTTTGGCGATTTTACCCAGAACTGTTAGCCGCTGAGCAACCCAATGCATTACTGTTCCCAGCACACACAGTCATACCTGACTGTCCGCTACACAGTCACCAAAGTACTGTATCAGCCTTAACGGGTGCGATGTTTCCTGAATCTTGGCAGATGAGAGAAAAACATCAAACTCCTTATCTATTAGTCTTTACCTTCTCGCCAGTGCAGGATTTTATCAAGTCCTCGCGGAAATTCCTAGATTTTTGGGCGGGTTCGTACCTACTGCACTACCTCAGCACCCGCTTGTGTTGGCATATTGCTCAACAGCTAGGACCCGATGCTGTGATTATACCATCTCTCTGGAGCCAAGAAATTATCGATGCGTTGATTGTGCAAAAATATGATGATTTTAAATCTGATTTTGCGCGTCTCCAAAATGATCATAAAGACCCAGTGCAGAGGTTTCAAGAAAAAATATCTACCAGTTTAAGCACAGCAGGTTTCCCCAACGCAATTACGGTTTTGGTTTCAGGACAACTTGAAGCTAGGGAATGGGGAAAGTTTCTTGCTAAAACACTTACAGAAGAATGGGTCAAAATAGGTACGCAAGTCAAAACCCACATTAGAACACAAGTTATAGACTTTTTAGATAAGAGAACCGAAAAACAATTAAAAGAACTACTAAACGAAGTCTTCCCCGAATTTAAAAATACACTTACCGCCCTCGAACCTTACCTAACAGAACTGCAACTTCTCAAGCGACAATGCTGTTGGGAATGGAATAAGCTTTGGGAGGCTCAACTCAATTATACTTGGGAACCATACTGGACGGCGATACCGCTAGGAAACCCGGAACAAGCATTAACTATTGATCAGGGAAGCGATGGTTCCTTCCATCAAGATTGGGTTGAGATGCAAACCGAAATTGCTCAACCGTTTGTCGATTTACCCAACAAATTAGAAGAAAAATTTTATACATCTTTAAACGTTGGAACATGGTGGGGTAGCATCCAGCAACGCTTGCGGCATTGCTTGAATGATGTCAAATATACCCGGAATTGGCAAATTGCGACTGCTCCTGGCGAACGTTCGACAATATCGGGTCAATTTAGCGCCGTCCATCCTCGGTTTAACTACCAAGTCAGAGAATCTCCCCAAGGACAAATACGAGACTTACGTGAGGGTGGTGGTGTTGCAGCAGGTTCGATGCGCCTATTTTGGTTTGTCATGTCCAAGGCGTATCCCGGTTTATTTAACGGTTCGGAAAAACTCAATGCACTGGAACTCACTAAGCGGATGGCTTGGGTGTATGGAGGTGTAGGGGAATCTTTGGGAATTGCGATCGCACTACGCGAAGATCCGCTACCTGATGAAGTTGCTTCGGAATTAGAAGATCTGACAGCAGCCAGCAATCAAAATTCACAACTTGAACCTAAAATAATTGATTACGAACAGTTAATCAGGTTTCCCAACCTCAGTTCCATTGCCTCTGCATCTTTTGCACGGGATCATCCCAATTTAGTGAAAGCTTACAGGAGAAATTTATATCAACTTTTCAAACAACATAGAAGTAAGTTTACACGACAACAGCAACACGCCTTTTATGCCAAAACCAGCCGTCCGTTTCATATACCGAGTGCAGATAAAGCAATTCAGCAAAAATTTCCCGACCTCAAAGATGCTTACAACGGGGTCATGTTTTCTAGTAAATGGCTGATTGATGACATGGGCTTGCAGGAACAAGAACGCATCGCCGCCAGCACTAACACAGATTCATCCGGCGACCAAAACAATCGGAAACAGGTTGACATTTTGCGGCAAATCGTCCAACAAGCCCATCAACAAACTGGTTTTGGTGACAGCAGTCCCGCCGATTGGTGGGTTATCGTCCTTGCCGATGGTGATGGCATGGGTGACTACGTTTCTGGGAAGAAGCTCAAAAAATACAGGGATTATGTTGATGTGGATGCTGTTAATCAGAACATCGTCAATGAAGAAGTTCTATTTAATCAACTCCTAGATGACACTGATAAACGCATGGGGCCTGCTACTCATGTTGGCTTAAACCGCGCCTTGCTAGACTTTTCCAATCGCTTGGTTCCCTACTTAACCGAAAAGCGTTTCTGCGGTCGCGTCATTTACAGTGGTGGCGATGATGTTATGGTAGTGCTTCCTCTAGAAGATTTACCAGAGTATCTATTATCATTACGGGCTGCTTGGAGCGGTGGGAAAGACCCTAAGGATAAATTTGAAAACGAACATAATGGGGTTTGTTCTGAGTCAAATAATCAAAATGGCGGAGATAAAACCACAGGTTATTGGTATCCAACAGAACAGGTAGAAGGACTACC
>CAZZVG010001082.1:0-1066 GCA_964657295.1 Iningainema sp.
TCATACTCATACCTTTTCCATCTGATTTTGCCGACAAGATCGTAGTTCATCCTCAGCTAATTTTTACATTTCTTTACTGAAATAATGACTTCCTGAAGGAAGAAAAATATGCTGGAAAAGTTATTGAAATCCTTAAAGAGAGAGGAGGCACGCATTTTCACTTACCATATATTGACCAAAAAGCTTTCCATCGAAGCATTGGTAAAATTTACTGCACTTATTATTTACACTTAACTATCCAGCAATCCTGAAGTGGATAATTTTGCTAGTATTAATAAAGTGTTGATTGAAAATATGGTAGTTATATAATATAATTACGTGGTTTTGCCGAGATAATTTAACAGAGAAAACATTTTAACAAGTTGTTTCTGATTTTGCATGAACATAGTGAATAAAAAAGAAAAGACATTTGCACTCACGACACCGTTATATTATGTAAACGATTTACCCCACATGGGCAGTGCTTACCCGACGATGGCAGCAGATGCGCTCGCCCGGTTTCAAAGATTGTTGGGACGAGAGGTCCTGCTAATTACCGGCACAGATGAACACGGACAAAAAATTGAGCGGACAGCAGAGAGTAAAGGGCGATCGCCACAAGAATACTGCGATGAAATTGTACCGAGTTTTGTATCTTTGTGGAAGTTGCTGGACATTCAATATGATCGTTTTATTCGCACAACTAATCCCCGCCATGAAGCGATCGTCAATGAATTCTTTCAGCGTGTCCAGGATAAAGGTGACATCTACCTAGGACAACAAAAAGGCTGGTACTGTGTTTCCTGTGAAGAATTTAAAGAAGAACGGGAACTTTTAGAGGGAAACCGTTGTCCTCTCCACCCGAATAAAGAAGTTGAGTGGCGCGATGAAGAAAACTATTTCTTCCGTTTATCGAACTATCAAACACAACTGGAAGATCTGTACAAGTCCAAACCGGATTTTATTCAGCCCGAAAGTCGTCGGAATGAAGTCCTTAAGTTTGTAAATCAAGGGTTGCAGGACTTTTCCATATCAAGGGTGAATTTAGAGTGGGGTTTTCCAATTCCAGGCGATCGCAAGCATACTA
>CAZZVG010001082.1:1076-3054 GCA_964657295.1 Iningainema sp.
TATGGTTTGATGCACTACTGGGTTATGTAACGGCATTATTAGAAACTGATGACGAAAAACCGACTTTAGAAAAAGCGTTGGCAAAATGGTGGCCAATAAACTTGCACCTCATTGGTAAGGATATCTTACGCTTCCATGCAGTTTACTGGCCTGCAATGCTCATATCAGCTAACTTACCCCTACCAGATAAAGTCTTTGGGCATGGCTTTTTGACCAAAGATGGTCAGAAAATGGGCAAAACTCTGGGTAACACCCTCAACCCCGTAGCATTAGTTGAGTGTTATGGTGCAGATGCCGTTCGTTATTACTTCCTTAAGGAAATCGGATTTGGCAAAGATGGCGATTTTAATGAAAGTAGGTTCATCGATGTTCTAAATGCAGATTTAGCAGATAACTTGGGTAATTTGCTAAATCGAACTTTGAAGATGGTGAACAAATTTTGTGCTGGAAATGTGCCCCTGATTACAAATGAAAATATTCCTTCTGACCATCCTTTGAAAGCTATTGGTTTACGTTTGGGGGATCAAGTAAAACTCGCATATGAAGTGCTAGCTTTCAATCAAGCTTGTGAGGCTATCCTTTTGCTAGTACATGCGGGCAACAAGTTTATTGATGAGCAAGCGCCTTGGTCATTACATAAACAAGGACAGCAGCAGGCAGTAGAACAAGTATTGTATGCGGTTCTAGAATCAGTAAGACTGGCAGCTTACCTTCTATCTCCACTTATTCCAAATATCAGTAACGACGTTTACCAACAACTCGGTTTTGGGATCAACTTCAACGAACAAATACAAACTTCTATAGCCGCACCTTTTTCGATTCATGCCACTTGGGGAGTACTCAATAACACCCAAAAGTTAGGTGAAGCTCGTCCTATCTTTAAGCGGTTGGAACTGCCGGAGAACAGTTAGCAAGGACTCAAATGGTTGGATTAAGAAGAAGTTAGTATTTGCTAATCACCTCACAATGAAAGTTTAGAGTTCCAAAAAGGAAAAATTTTATGGCATCTCAGTTGTGTTAAAAACTTTCTGCTTTCTTATTAGAATTTATCCATCAGTCGTACAGAATTCAAAGAGCAATTCTGGACGTTCCTCATCAGGATGCGAGAGATCCCGAGGTTTCCTATGGTCGCAGGCACTTCATACAGGACAATTGTGTCTGCATGGCTAGTGTTCCTCCTCACAGCTGTAGTCTTCGCTCTTATCAATTTATTGGGACTGAATTTATTAGTCCTAAATGATTATCATAAAACCGCTCTTAGTTACTAGTGCATTCAAAAATCAGTAGCAATTATTACATTGATAATAAAAATGAGGTATGAAAGCAATGTTGAATAATCTGGAAAACGACTCAATATTCACACCAGAACAAGTTTTGGAAAATCGGGGTCGTGTTGCTATATTTATTGATGGATCAAATCTATTTTATGCAGCACTGCAATTAGGAATCGAAATTGATTATACAAAGCTATTGTGTAGATTAACAGGTGGATCAAGACTATTACGTGCTTTCTTTTATACAGGAGTAGATAGAACAAACGAGAAGCAACAGGGTTTTCTACTCTGGATGCGTCGAAATGGTTATCGAGTCATTGCGAAAGATTTAGTACAACTACCAGATGGGTCGAAAAAAGCTAACTTGGATGTAGAAATTGCCGTCGATATGATGGCTTTGGTCGATTCCTACGACACAGCAGTTTTAGTGAGTGGCGATGGCGATTTGGCATATGCAGTGAATTCTGTAAGCTATCGTGGTGTGCGAGTTGAGGTGGTGAGTTTGCGTTCGATGACAAGTGATAGTTTAATTAATGTGAGCGATCGCTATATCGACTTAGAAGCCATCAAAGAAGATATCCAAAAAACTCCTCGCCAAAGCTACCCATATCGACCACTAGCCAGTATGGGTTTTTTAGAACAACCAAGAGAGACTGACACTCACCTGGAAATCCAAGATTGATGAAGTATCAAGGTTATAAGAG
>CAZZVG010001083.1:0-3047 GCA_964657295.1 Iningainema sp.
GTAGCGGCAATCCGCCACTGCCGCGCACGCTCTCTTAACCCCCTGCGGCAAAAGAAACCATAATCAACACTGACAGTAAGATACCAGGGCTGAGTAGTAAAACTAGCGTTAACAATTCATGGGCGTTCATAATATCACCTTTTTCATATCTGTTTTCACTGCTATGTTAAACTAAGTCATGTCTATGCAGGATGAATACAGTTTTTTTTAAGTTTGATCTGGTACAGTCAGTCCTTTCAAAGGTTGTATGGTTTCTGCCTTTGTCAATCCTTTACTTTGAACGAGAACACCGAACCCGCCTAATCCCAAGGGATCTAAAAGTTGGTGTAATGAATCCCGACGGCGTAGCAACTGAGATACAGGTTGTTCTGTGTACGAGAGCATGGCAAGGCGTTCTCCCAAACCTAACGCCATCAAAAACAATCCTTGCTGCGTAAATCCAACTTTATCTATTCCGCAACTCTGACCCCATCTCTCTAAAGCAGTAAAGTCAACGTGGGTTGTGATGTCTTGTCGCCCAACATTAATATAAGGATTGTTGTGGCGTTGATGCTGGTAGTAGCATTGGAGCGTTCCTTGCTTTCGCCTCGGGTTGTAGTAACGACTTGCAGAGTAGCCATAATCTATTGTTAACACATATCCACGCTGCAAGCGGTCTGCTACTATACCCAACCAATGTAATGCAGCTAGATTGATTTCACTGCGAAAACCATCTGGATAAGCACTTTGAGCGTTGATGCCAACTAAATCGAGATATTGAGTCAGCTCAGGTGTTGAAGGTTCCCCAATAACTTCTACAAATGATGGAGTGAGGCGACTTGACGACGCCGAGACATTTTCCTCTTCCCCATCTGTCGAGGTTGTTACATAGATTTCTTGTAGTTGCTGATGGTTCAAAATGAATTGATGCACCGGAAAAGCATCTACCAATTCATTAGAAAAAAAGCAGCCAACAATTGAGTTGCTCGGTATTTCCTCTAGATCGCACCAACAAACAGGAAATTCTTGCAAGCGTTGCTGTTGTTCTTGCCTTAAAGCCGAAGACTTCTCAACTATGATATAATTAAGAGCCTTGAAAAAATCTGTGTACTGCTGTTGGATAGACTTCAGGATATCTAAAGCCAGAAACCCTTGGCCCGCACCCATTTCTACTAAAGAAAACGGTACTGGACGCCCTAAAATCTCCCACATTTGGCGAAATTGTACCATTAATAATTCACCAAACTCTCCACCCAGATGGACAGATGTGAAAAAATCACCTTGCTGCCCAAGGTTCACTGCCTTCGTGGAATAGTAACCGTAGTCGGGGTGATATAATACCGTGTCCATATATTCAGCGAAAGTAATTCGCCGATTGTGACTTGCGGCAATGCGATCGGCTATTGTCTCACACAGTGCAGGTTGTGAATCATCAAAATTCATTCTTGAAATTTTTCTTCTCTTGTGCCTGATAATTTGAGCTTAACTTAAGATCCCCGACTTCTTTAAGAAGTCGGGGATCTTGTTTGTCACGTATTGTAGAGAAACTTTTTTTGTGAGTTACACCCCTTTCCCTGATACCTCACGAAGCTCCTTAGAGCAGAATTAACGAGTCAAGATATTGATAGCAGCACCCGCAGCTGCACCAGTAATAGCATTGTTAAGAGTATGATTGTGGTTGGTGATTAAACCAGTTGCCGTACCAGTGGCTGCACCTACTGCAGTATCTTTCACCAAGTCATGATTTGTATGATGCGTTGCACCATTGTCAACTGCATGAACCGCAGCACCAGCAGCAGCTCCATTCACAGCATTATTTAAGATAGAACTATTATGAGTAATAACTCCAGACACTACACCTGCAGCAGTACCAATTCCAACATCCCTGATCCAATGATCGTCTGCAGATGCAGGTTTTACAGATACCACATTGAAACCAATTAGACTTGAAACAACTAAGCCAGGTAATAGTGCGTGTTTCAAAACTTTATTCATGACGATACCTCGGAAATCAAAATTTGAACACTCTTCAAACCGTTATGTTTCAAGTGTAAGTAACAGGTTCTTTTTTGACATGACCCGATTGGGTGATTGTGGCAATTAGCCAATTTTTTAACCTATCAGCGTCTTATTGTGCATCAATATCTCGCCAATGTCGGATCTTAAGTAAAATAATGAAATAACCTTATCAAGTCATTTGCTAATATCGGACAGAAAAAAATGACTCAAATGCTCGACTTTATGGACTACCAAAACATTATCACAATTGAGCCTGGAAAACGTAGTGGCAAACCGTGTATTCGGGGAATGCGAATCACTGTGTACGATATCTTGGAATATCTGGCAGGTGGCATGACCGAAGCGGAAATGCTGGAAGATTTTTCTGAACTCACTTCAGAAGACATCAAAGCTTGTCTTGCTTTCGCAGCTGATCGCGAGAAAAAGTTATTTGTGGCATCGCTGTGAAACTGCTCTTGGATGAAAACCTCTCAGATCAGATTGTTTACAGAATTATCGATTTGTATCCTGATTCTGAGCATGTCAAAACATTGGCGCTTACCAGCACTGATGATGGAATTATTTGGGAATACGCAAAGGCTAATGATTTTGTGATTGTTTCCAAAGATTCTGACTTTCATCAGCGCAGTTTACTTTACGGTCATCCACCCAAGTTCATATATCTTCGTATCGGCAACAATCCAACGTCAAAGATTGTTCAGATTTTGAGAGATAATTTTGACACAATCATTCAGTTTGGAGAGACAGAACCGGAAAGCATCTTAGTGTTGATGTAGCGTAAAATTGCCGTGACCGTATCTAGGCTACTGGTTGAGCCTGAAAATTGATACCTATTGCTGCATTTTCCTTATAAATTGATTTTTAAGTCCTCACGTAAAGACGCACTCGTTACAAAGAAAACTCTGCGTCTTTGCGACGGCAGTCGCCTAGGTTGGGAAACACTCATTCAGCGCTGCCTCGTCTTTGCGTGAGATAAATCAACAAAGCTCCGTCTTTAGCAATCAGTTGACTGCTTATCCAATACTGCTCGGTTAGCACTCTTAAGATCC
>CAZZVG010001084.1:0-3045 GCA_964657295.1 Iningainema sp.
CCAGTCAAGACATTGTGGCTGATGCCTACCGTACCGATGTATTAGAAGAACGAGAAAGAGGTCCGGGGACATCCGTTTACCTGATAGGTTATCGTATAGCCATTTTGACAACCCTCTCTCTAGCCCTGTTTCTAGCAGGCATAATGCCTTGGCAAGGTGTTTACTTGTTCATGTCGCTGCTGATGTTAGTGGGCATAGTCAGTACTATATTGGCACCAGAACCACCTTTGCGCGATCGCCCTCCTCAAACTTTATCTAGTGCCATCACATTACCCTTTAGCGATTTTTTCCAGCGTCATGGTTCCGTACAAGCGGTTCTTATCCTACTGTTTATCGTAATTTACAAGTTGGGCGATTCCTTGCTGAAGAATGTTTCTATCCCATTTCTATTAGCTAAGGGTTTACATTTCACCGAAAAAGACTTAGCATTCCCAAACGCATTGGGAATTTTTGCCGTGATTGTTGGTTCATTGGTAGGGGGAGCAGTGATCACCAAAATAGGCATTAATCGCTCTCTTTGGATCTTTGCCATACTTCAAGCTGTCGGTAACTTATCGTACTTCGCTTTGGCTGTGGTAGGGAAAAATTTCTTTTTGATGTTAGTAGCCATTAATATTGAAAATTTATGTTATGGCTTAGAATCAATTGCCTTTGTCGTGTTTTTAATGAGTCTTTGCAGTCAAGGCTTTTCCGCGACTCAGTTCGCCTTACTGTCGAGTTTGCAAGCTTTTAGTCGAGATATTCTCACCGCACCTGCTGGTGGATGGGCAGAAGCCACTGGTTGGGCTTGGTTCTTTCTCCTAACGGCAATAGCCGCCTTACCTGGATTGCTGCTTTTGCCAATGTTTGCTCCTTGGAACCCCCAACCAGCAGGAATTCCAAGACCAGGACTTGATGATGAGGAACAGGATTTATGGGGCAAAAAGTAATCATTTCTATAGCAACAGTTATTCTCTTGATCACTGGGGTTTTACTTGGCTATGTTCTCTCCCAGTTAGTTCTTGGCTATCTCATCCCTAACTTCTTAACTTTTCTAGGAACAATTAGCCTGATTATCATTTTTGGTACACTCTACTATGTTCTGTTTTGGGAGTTTAGGAAACAGCAGTCGGTGCAGTTCGAGGGACGGACTCCAGTTCGGGCAGAAGAGTCGGTCGCTGATATCCGTCTCCAAAACAGGCTTATTGCTATTTTGGATGGTGATACGGGTGCTGTTGAACGGTTAATTAGGCAGGCAAAGCAAGAGACTCCTGGGATGCCGGAGAATTGGTATTGGGAAAGAGTGATTGCTGATGTGGAGAGCGATCGCTGGTAACTCCTTTAAGATCCCCGACTTCTTAAAGAAGTCGGGGATCTTTATTGTTAAAATAAACTGAGAAAGCTTTACAAATCTTCAGCTTTTCCCAATTACAGTCCTCCTAAACTAGCAATCTAAAAATGGCAATATTTCGTCAGTACATCGCCCCTTTATTAGTAGTCATCATCTTTTTAATTGCCCTTGTAGCAGTCAGTGCCAGGATATTTCTACCCTCTGATATGTCAGCACCCGCACCTATTGAGGCTACTTTCAATTTTGATGGTAGGAATGTTAATTGTTAACAGAAATTTAAATCAATAGTTAACACTTTACCATAGCACAATTTATCTGTTATCCTCAAACAACCTTCAGTAATTTCCAATTTGGCTGAACAACTACTACCGGGATACTATATTCGCCGTGGCTCGACTTTAGATCGAGCGTTGCTGGTAAAATTTATGCAGAGAACTTACCAGCAAATATCTCTAAAGCAGCATTTAGCTCATCTGGTACATACAGTGGAGCAATACTTATCCACAGAAACCCCCTTATGGTGGGTGGAGGAAGAGGGAGGAGCAATATCAATATCTACTCCCCCAATCGCCTGTCTCTGGGTAGGAAACGTTATAGATCAAGTGCAGGGCGATCGCCATGCGAACATCTTTTTACTTTACGTTGTGCCAGAACATCGCAGGCGAGGTATTGGTACAGCTTTGATGCAATATGTTGAAAATTGGGCAACAAGCAGGGGCGATCGCCAGATTGGGTTGCAAGTGTTTCCGTCAAACACAGCCGCATTAAATCTTTACAATCATCAAGGTTATCAAACCCAGTCCCTGTGGATGGTAAAATCTCTTCATACCGACAAATAAACTGGTTTATACTTAAATTTGGCACAGGGGGCAAAAATAAAGTAACCATTTAGAATTGCTAGAAAGCCTGCAATGCAAGCTTTTTAAATTTTTAATTTTTTATTCCGCTTAGCGGTATTAGTATGTTAATCCCAGTGAGGGATTGGTATAAAATATGTATGATGAAGAAGAACTAAACCTACTTGATGCCGAAGTAGAGCTAGAAAGCCCTCTAGATCGCTTAGAGCCTCTGAGTGCTGAGTCAGAGGTGCCAAAGCCCAATCCAGATGCAATGCTAGCTTTATTGTCGCATACCGAACCGCAGCAAAGAATGCTGGCGTCGCGTGCTTTTTGCGACATTGAGGATGACAGAGCAACTCCCTACTTAATTCTGTTGTTAACTGATACCTGCCCGTTAGTACGGGTGAGTGCAGCATATGGCATCGGACACAATCCCAGCCCAGATGCTGTACAGCCATTAATTGACCAATTGAATCGAGATTGGAATGGCTATGTACGCAAAGGAATAGTTTGGGCACTGGGAAACTGTCGCGATCGCCGTTGTTTGCCACCTCTAGCAGACGCTTTAAGAACCGATATTTCTGCAGTACGTTTGTGGGCAGCAAGCGCTTTAGCACGGATGGCAGAAGTCGGTTATGAAGCTGTCGTCGGAGCGATACCACCTTTAATTGAAGCCTTGGGAAAAGACAATGTATCTGCAGTTCGGAGTAATTGTGCTTGGGCAATTGGACAGTTGTGCCGCGAACTGCCATCTAACGTTGTTTATGCCACCTCCCTAGATGCTTTGATTCAAGCTTTTGCCGAAGATCAAGACTTAGGGGTACGGGAAGACGCGAAAGCCGCAATTTTAGGAGTCGGAGATCCTCGGGGACTTCA
>CAZZVG010001085.1:0-3042 GCA_964657295.1 Iningainema sp.
CGGGCTAACCCTCCTGCAGCGCTGGCTCCTCCTTGCAACTTCTCTCCGCCTACAGCTCTGGATTCACCGCAACGCGCTGCTCACCGCCGATAGATCAACAAAAAAAGGCTGCCTCCGGCATTGTTCGTGTAAGACCCTCGCGACAAAATTGCTGTTGAGTTGCCAAATCTTCCCTCACCTCCAATTCATGTAGTATATTATAGTACAAACTACGGATTGCTAATGGAAAAATCCTGGTGGAACTGCATACTAAGTTTTCCCGCCACAGCACTGGCACTAACACTTGTTGGTAAATTTTATTTACGGCTGTCATAGAAGTCAGCAATAATACAACGATAAAATTAAAGGGCAAAGTATACTATGAAACAAATTGCTATTCCAATTTAGCAATTAGAACAATCCGTCCGCTATAGGTCTGTGAGAAAATAAGGGTGTAAGGTTACCGCCCCAGTGCCTACCTAAATTGATTTGTGGAGATATTAACCATTATCCTCATTCAATCAAAGATAAATTCATTTCTGGGATTCCGCGACACCCTTACCCCCTCCTATCTCCCTGCACCCCTGGTGACAATTTAAATAGCTTAAAGTTTTCATACAGGTTTAAATGGTGTTTTAGGATATTTGAGAAGATTTTTGTCTCATAAAATCAACACTAAACTAGCCTTGACACCCTGGTTTTTTCACCCATCTAGCCAAGAATCGGTCACCTCTGGTGCTACCGACGCTTCCTACCAGTTCCAAATCCGTGCAGCTTTACCTGCTGATTTGACTGGTGTTTCCCAAATCATCGCTGAAAGCTTTTACTCGCCACATGGTATGTGGGGATGGGCTTTCCCCTTGCTACGTTTAGGCATTTACGAAGATTTAAGGCATCGTCTAACATCTTCCTCTCCCCATCACATCTGTTTGGTTGCCGTTGAGAATACTACTGCTGTCACAGATAATTTGATGGGAACCGTAGAACTCACTGTACGTTTCAGTGACTCTTGGACACAGGTTGGTAGAACTTTTCCTTATCTGTCAAACTTAGCGATCGCCCCAAAATACCGCAGGCAAGGTGTTGCCTCAGGATTGCTCCAAGCTTGTGAAAAAGTTGCTCAGTCCTGGGGATTTCAGCACTTATACCTTCATGTTTTGGAAAATAACCATCAAGCACGGCAGCTTTATTTTAAGCTAGGGTATCGAGTACATAAAGTTGAATCTCATTGGAATACATTTCTTCTAAGACACTCATCGCAGATATTCTTGCACAAGCACTTGAGCGCTGACTCCATTCTCTAAATGTTACGCATGTAAATTTTCCAATTTAACACCGCCAACTTTCAGCCTGAATCCGCGTAACTTTAGTTCGCGGTGTTGGCTCAATACAACTATTTCGTCGGTGTCAAATCAATAGCGCTGTCCCTTGGAATGAGCGTCACAAGGGAGAGTTGATGGCTGACGTCTGAATGCTGACTTATTTGCTTGCTATAACAGTCCGCGTCCAACACAGATTTTCGGACTTTTTTCACAATTTTCATGATTTTATCTCAATATATACAAAAATTATTTAAAGTGTATTTTTATCAATATATGTAAATTTGCTACCTAAACTAGTTGCTAAGTACAGCTTTTTATTATTAAATAATAGACTTACACTGCCTTGCAAAATAAAGAATTTTAATATTTTATTTGTGTAAAAAAACATTTTCCACTGCTAAAAAATCTAGAAATTATGTAAGATAGTTTGATTTAAATATTAGAGACTCCAAGTAAGTTTAAGATTATTTTAAATAGCAGAATGTTTTATATTCTGAAATAAAATATTGTGGTAATATCAGTAAAATTACGTTAAATTATTTTCGATTTCCTCATAATATCTTTGTATTACAGATCTTGATCTTTATAGAAGCTTTAAAAAAATCGGACTTTATTTAGAGACAAATCTATTGAAATCTCATAAAATATGATTACTCAATTACTGAACAACTTGTCTTTATTCTTATCTTAGTTAAAAATCTTGGTAATCGAAGAAAATCTAAAATTTGGTCTAGCCACAAATTTTCCTTTGAAGAGCGAATTACTGCCAAAATCGTCCGAAAATCCAAAAATTATGGATAGCGAAAAGCGAAAACGCTATTAGACTACTATGGTATCAACATATTCTCCTGACACCAGTTTCCTTGACTATTTTGTCATGCCAAATGGCACTGAGCAATCATATAGCTCTGACCTGCTGACAATGCTGCTCAGTGGAAAAGTTTTCATAGTCAACAGTCGTAGGCGAAATGGACTAATAGTGTTTAAACACTATCATGCAGAGTTTGCTGGACCGGGCGCTGTAGTGGGTGGTGATTACGATAGTGATTGCCAAGGAGTTCTGGCTATAGGAAATCTGTCTTTATTAACTCCCGAATCTCATAATGATCGCCAGAAGGCTTACTTAATTAGGCGACAGTGGATTCGGTTAATCAAACAAATTACAGAAAATCCAGTACCGGGACAGCGCGTCCAAAAGATTTTGGATCAATTTGAACAATACTTTCCACAAGAAACAGTGGCTCAATTGCCAAATGTGGCCTTTGCGCTTTTAGTAGGTGTCTTGCCACAAACGGTTGGAATGGTACGCCGTCTAGGCACTGAGGCGGAAGGTTTGCTTGATTACTGATGTCATTGCTCAGAGTGAAGATCTGTTAAAGCAGCTTGCAATCGATTCAGTGTGCGGGCGTTTTCGTCTGTTGTCCCAATAGTAATTCGCAATCCTCCGCTAATTTCCCGCACAAGAGTGCCATAGTGTTTGAGTTTTTGATGAAGACTTTTTAAAGTGGCGTCTGTTGGGTGAGAGCTATTTGGTTTGAGACGCAAGAAAATAAAGTTAGAGGCACTTGCGGTGACTTGTAATGCTGGGTTTTGAGATAACGTGTCGAAGAGTTTAGCTCGTTCGGCAAGTGTTTGAGGAATTGTTTCTAGTAAAAGTTTGTGGTTTTGCATAGCTACCATTGCCGCCGCAATGGAAAAGCTGGGGAGATTGTATGGTAAGCGAACTTTTTCTAAGATGGTA